>CAMQRS010000068.1 GCA_947036815.1 uncultured Erysipelotrichaceae bacterium | reverse complement strand
CACTAAGGTTTGTGATATCACAAAAGGATTATCTAAGGGATTGTTAATGGGAGCTAGAGGAAACTCTGGTGTAATTACATCTCAAATTTTTAGAGGTATCTATCAAGCATTGAGTGAAAATGAAGTGGTAACACCATTACAACTAGCAAATGCGTTTGTAAATGGTAGCCGTGTAGCTTATAAAGCGGTTATGCGTCCAGTTGAAGGTACGATACTTACTGTAATAAGAGAAGCAAGTGACTACACTTTCTTTTATGCAGCAAATCAAGAAAATTTAACAATCGAAGATGTCATGGCTAAATTAGTAGAAGAAGCTAAAATTTCGTTGGACAAAACTCCTGAATTATTACCAGTACTAAAAGAAGTAGGGGTAGTAGATAGTGGAGGAGCAGGACTTTTAGTTATATTAGAAGGTTTCTTAAGTGCTATTCGTGGAGAAATAATTGCTAGAGATGAAAATGCAGCTACTACTTCGGTGGTACTTGGAGATATAGCAAGTGATGAATTTGGTTATTGCACTGAATTTATTATTCGTCTAGATGAAAGTAAGATAAAATCGTTTGATGAAGATACGTTACGCGAGAAGCTATCAAATCTAGGTGATTCTTTAGTTGTGGTTCAAGATGAAGATATAGTAAAAGTTCACATACATACGTTACGTCCAGGAGATGCATTAAACATTGGACAAAGGTATGGGGAATTTGCTAAATTGAAAATAGAAAATATGCAAGAACAACATGATAACATTTTATTGAATGCATCTCCTGTGAAAAAAGAAGCAAGCGAATTTGCATTAATTGCTGTAGCAGCAGGAGATGGATTAGCTACTATGTTTAAAGATTTACGTGTTGATCATGTTATTAGTGGTGGGCAAACGATGAATCCTTCAACAGAAGATTTCGTAGAAGCAATTCACGCGTTAAATTCTAAAAATGTATTTATTATGCCAAATAATTCAAATATTATTTTAGCAGCACAACAAGCAGCGCAAGTTGTTGAAGATGTGAATGTTCATGTAATTCCATCTAAAACAATCCCTCAAGGATTATGTGCTTGTATGATGTATAATCCAGAAATGAGTCTTGATGTAAATATTGAGGAAATGAATGATGCAGTAACTAATGTTAAAACTGGTCAAATTACCTATGCAATTAAAGATACTCATTTTGAAGGGTTAGAAATCAAAGCAAATGATTTTATGGGAATTTATGAAAAAGATATCGTAGTAAGTACAGTTGATAAATTAGATGCAACTAGAAAACTACTTGATTTAATGATTAATGATGATACTGAAATAGTAACTCTTATTTCAGGAGAAGATACAACGCCAGAGGAAAGCCAGTCAATCCAAAGTTACATTGAAACAAAAGGTGTAGAAGTTGAAGTTGCAAACGGAAATCAACCAGTGTATGCATTTATCATAAGTGTAGAATAAAACATACTTCTTTAATGTTAAATTAGATTGGTATAACACTGTAGAAACATATTAAGATATGAAAAGTTAAACTTTCATATCTTTTTTTGATTAATAGGGACAATACACGTAGAAATAGCTTATATATTCTAATGTGATGAATCTGCATAAGTGAAAAGTATCGAATTATCAACAAAGATATGTCCTTATTTTTATGTGTTACTATTTGAAATAGGGAAATGACCATTGTATAATTACTTATTTTCAATGATTTACTACTAAACCTTTCTTAAGTTGTTTTATACTTTATGTAACATATGGTATAATGTATATTACATATGTTACATAAAGTATAAAGGAGTTATATTATGAAAGAATTATCTACCAATATTAAAATACAACGAATCCTTTTAATCATTATATTAATTGCGATTTCATTTGTTTGCTTTAGTATTATGAACAACAAATATGATCGTCTTGCTAGATACGAATATGCAGATCCAACGAATAGTGACATCATAGAAGAACGATTAACAGATGCGGAAATAGATTTTTTAATTCAGCAAAAAATAAAACCTGACCAATTTTTGCCGTATATTGATATTGAAGGGTTTAATGTGAAAAACACATTGTATTATGAAGCTTGTAATGATTTACAACCTACCACTTTAGAAAGTATAGTTAGTTTTTCGAATCAATATCGCGAGACTATTGATTATTTAGACTTTGTCAATTACATAACATACTATACATATAATCAACTGGAAGAATTTTATAATGGAGCATACACATATGTAGAAAATGTATCTCTGATTAATGATCCAACTAAGCATGTTTATGATATTGCTGGAAATAAAACATTATATAAATACACACCAGCTAATTTAGTTGAAATAACAAATTTAATTATGCCAAGTGCGAGTAGTATTCCAAATGAAAAAATTATGGTTCATGTTGATGTTATAGAGCCATTGAGTAATATGTTAGCTGCGATGGAGCAGGAGTTTGAGCACACAGCTGGAGGGTTAATTGCAACGACTGGATATATCAGTTACGCAAGTCAAATTCCTTTATATGAAGCTGCCTTAGTGTCTTTTGGAGCTGATGGATTTAATAAATATGAAGATTATCCGGGACAAAATCCTGCGCAATATGGGTATATGATAGAGTTTACCATTGCTGGTCTTGATCCTACAACAATTTCAGAAAATGAACAGGTGTTATGGTTGAAAAGAAATGCTTGTGCTTATGGATTTGAACTTCCATATTCATCAGAAAATACAATCAATAACGATAAAGTCGAACAACCTCTAACGATACTGTATACCGGTATTATCGAAGAACCTAAAGCAGAAGATGTACAAGATACAGATTCTGAGGAAGATAACTCAGAATCTTAAAAGCAACATTGTTGCTTTTTTTTCATATTTCGTTAAGTTCTTGCATATAATTTGTTGAGGTGAATAGTATGAAACTTAATAAATATATGTATGGATTGTTACTTATCATATGTTGTGGACTCCTTGTATTAACCAATCAAGAAAAAGAAGATTTTGTACAGGTAATACAAGAAAAAGGAGAAGAAAAACAAGTTTTTTTATTGCATGAAAATGAATTGTTGATGGTGAATTATGAAAGTTTTATGGATACTAAAGAAAAACAAATAGGCGAAGCAATTCAATTCATGAAACAAAGTTTTCTTCCGTTTAATAATTTACTAGCAGAAGAAAGTGAAGTTAACGAAATTATTATCAAAGATGGACTGTGTATAGTCGATTTTAATGTATTAGAATATGAAATAGTAAATGAGGTTAAGCTACTAGAAGCACTTATTTTCACTTTGACCAAAGATGAATCCATTGATCATATCGAACTTAAGGTAATGGGGGAAACACTGACCCATATGCCTAAAAACAATACAGAGATCACGTATTCAAATATGGATTATGGAATTAACCACTTACAAACAAATGACCAATACTTACATGATTACGACAGTGTGTTTTTATATGAATATACAAAGGTAGATGAATTTGATTATTTACGTATACAAAGTATGTGCGTAGAAAACAGTGCAGATTACGATGCCTACATTAATTTGATGTGTGAAAATATAAATTATTTGAA
>CAMQRS010000067.1 GCA_947036815.1 uncultured Erysipelotrichaceae bacterium | reverse complement strand
CATTATTTATCTATTCTATCCCATCTCTTTTTATTAATTTAGTAATCTCAGTTCCTGAATATGTAGGAGCAGAAAAATTAAAGTTTTCTATCCCTTCCATCACCCCTAAATGAATAAATTTTTCTTTGTTTATTTTTTTCAACATTTCATAATTCACATATACCAGATGTTTCCAATGCTTAATATAAAAGAATGATGGTAATCCTTCTTTTTCTATTAAGTATCTATTTCCTATGTCCCAATAATCTTTATTGAATCTTTTCCACCCACATCCTTCGCACACCTTTAATTTAGTGTTCATTTTTTTTACATCGTATTCTCGCTCTTTCTTGCCTTCAATCACGTAATATTGTTGCAGTCCTTCAATAAGTTCGTCTTTTTTATTATATAAAATGACTTCATGTTTTTCAAAACTCTCTTGTTCTCTTTCAAGAAAATCAACGACCCTTTGTGATACAATCGTCAATGGCTTCGCACAACATAACATAAAATCTCCAAACTTCTTATTTGTATTATATATTTGTGCTTTAAGAGGGTACTTTATTCTAACACCACTACTTCCACATTTATTACAAGAAAGCAATTCCTCACTTTCTTTATAAATATGCTCAATTTCTGCATATCTATTAGAATTCCCTATAGTTAATTGATAAAATTTTTCCATTCTTAAAATCCTCCGTTCCATCTTGAATTTTTCCTAAGATTATTATAAAAAGTATCTATTTGTTCTTTGGTTACTGTGGGTTTGTTGCTATCCATAAACCAGACCCACTCTTTATCATACGCTTTGGACCATGAGGGATGTCCTCCAGTTCCTTTTGCAGCTTCTACCCATGCTCCATACTCCACATCATTCACATTAACTCCTTGTTTTGCAAACCAATCTTTGTGTTTCCACGGTAGCCCGTGATGTGCTTGTGGCTTCAACAAATTCTCAGGTGGTTCCCCCATTTTAGCTTTCAGATCGTAGTGATTTTTTGGAGCAGTTATTGCTTTTGATAATTTATCAGTACCTTCTTCAAGAGCCTCTTTAGCGACATTATCATCAGCGCTTTTAAAAGTTACTTTAAGAAATCCATCGAAATCACTAATTCCTTCACAGACTGCCAACTCTACATTTCTAGGTAGCATCCAATTTCCATCTACCCAATTATCTGCTCGTTTTAATAAGCCCATGATTCCATCATATAGACCTGATACTTTTTTCACTGCTATAGCGACGAACTCATCCGCTGATTTTGCGACCCATTTTAATGGTTTCAATACGGAGTCTGCTACTACTGAAAATGCTGCACACGCAACACTAATTGCCGCTCCTAAGTAATCACTTCTTAAATAAGAGATGACTTCATTATAGGCGTGTCATTCTTTAGTACTAGTAGTACTTCCATCATCATTATAACTTATTTTTTCACTAGTTTCATCATTTACTTTTCCTACGATACCCCTCTATATTTTCTATTTCGCTCTAATAGTTATGTCGTAACTATCATCTATCTATTTTAAATGTATCTTGCAATGAAGTCTTAATTACTTTATTTTATGTATGACTATTATAAAAATAAAAAGCACAAGAAATTATCTTGTACCCTTTACTTTAATTATAGACAAATTCGATGTATCTTTTATTATGTTGAATATACATCAAAGCCAAAATACCCAAACAAAATATTTTCTACTTCTAATCCTTCTTCGATTAACTTTTTCATTTCATCTTTCATAAATGCCGTGATGTCGTCAAAATATTTTTTCAAGCATTCATTAAAGAAGATAGTATCATCACTCTCACATAAGTAATGATACTGATTTCCTTTTTCTCTTTGTTCCAAGAGATATTGGTCACATTCCTTTTTTGAAACATTATCCTTACACTCTATTTTAAAATTCATTGTGTTATATTTTTTATTCATCCCTACTTTATGATTTATATATCTTGGGAAAATGCGTATTACTTCGCATGTTTCATTAATTTTTGCAATATTTGCTATTAACAAACCTAAGTGCCCGCATTTCAAACAAATTGGTTGTTGTTGATAATCATATTCTGTGTTTGCTTTTATAAGTTCCTTAACAGTTATAAATGTATTTTCCATAATATTCCTCCTTTTTCTCTAATCATCTTTTAAATTAATCAACATTAATTTCAAAATCCATATAACAATAAGCGAATGTTTCTAAACTAAGGTTATGTTCGTTAATTATTACAAAAACTTCTTTTTTCAAAAATTCATCAAACTCTTCCATATATATATTTAAACACTTATTAAAGTAAGCTTTATCATCTAATCTACAATAGAACTTCCTTTTTTTAGGATCCGATACTAAATCATCATATTCCTTACCCGCTTCTATGAAATCATCATATTCTTCTTGTGTAAAATTATTTTTACACTGTATGAACATCATTGCTCTATCATCTAATTCTATTTCGAGTCCAGTTTCCACATTTCTAAAAAAAGGAATTATTCGTATATAATCACATGTTTCTTCTTGCTCTATTATTTCTGCAAATATCTTATGCAATTGTTCATATGTAGCATATTCATGATACCGTCCTTTTTCCATTTTTATATATTTATTAACTATAGCACTTATATTCTGATTCTCATTTTCTTTCATATAATTACCTCTCTATTTTATTAGTTTTTCCAATTTTTTTTACTAAAATCAGATATTTGAATGATCTTTTTGGTAACTTCATCTCTTACTACATAATGTATATCATTTATGTAATATGCTATAGCTTCATTACCAGTATACTTATTTATACTTTTCTTTATTTTGACAGGATTGTTAATGGTATCCGCTATTTTTTGATTATCCCAACCTCGTTCTACAACTTGTTTATTAAAATCGCCCATTTTAAATTTATCACTAAATACAATGTCTTCTGCCTTTAAAAGTTTCTCACTTCCCTCTTCAAGAGCCTCTTTAGCGACATTATCATCAGCGCTTTTAAAAGTTACTTTAAGAAATCCATCGAAATCACTAATTCCTTCACAGACTGCCAACTCTACATTTCTAGGTAGCATCCAATTTCCATCTACCCAATTATCTGCTCGTTTTAATAAGCCCATGATTCCATCATATAGACCTGATACTTTTTTCACTGCTATAGCGACGAACTCATCCGCTGATTTTGCGACCCATTTTAATGGTTTCAATACGGAGTCTGCTACTACTGAAAATGCTGCACACGCAACACTAATTGCCGCTCCTAAGTAATCACTTCTTAAATAAGAGATGACTGCATTTACAACATCGCAAATATCTCCTATCGCTGGGACAAATCCTACGAGATCTAAGAATGTTTGTAAATAATCTAATGCCTTAGTTCCTGCATCACTCGATGGACACTTCGCTACAACACTCACATTTTTCACTGTCGGCTTGTTTTGAGCTGATCCCTTAGCACTTCCATTACCTGTGTTTTGTCCTGTGGCTGAATTACCACCAGAGTCCTTACTTGGTACTAGTTTATCTGCTATATATTTCGCTGCATTCACAACTGGTTTAACAAAACAGTTTGTAATTACTTTAACTACACTAGAAACTACTTTCTTCACTGTCTTAACTACTTTATTTACGACGTTTCCTATCGCTTTAAATAACGACCAGTTTCCGTTTTTATCCACATATTTATATGGATTGTTTAACGTATAAACGTATTTATTTTGTGAAGCTACATTTCCTTTTTCTCCATCATAATTCGTATCTATTTGTACGAATCTTGATACACTTGGATCATAGTATCTTGCTCTTAAATAAATCAGTCCACTACTATCTAACATTTCTGCATTATAGGCGTGTCCTTCTTGTATACTAGTAGTACTTCCATAATCATTATAGCTTATTTTTTCACTAGTTTCATCATTTACTTTTCCTACGATACTATCATTCCATCCACTTATGATCGTATCTTCTCCACTTTGTAGTAATGTTTCTCCATATACATGTACTTCATCGTTACTTACTAATACTTCACTATATTCTCTGTTTCGTTCTAGTAGGTATTGGGTTACTTCATCTTCTTTGAAGTAAGCTACATCATAACTATCATCGATTACTTTGCTACATACACCATCACTATCTTCTAGT
>CAMQRS010000066.1 GCA_947036815.1 uncultured Erysipelotrichaceae bacterium | reverse complement strand
TGTGATTGACTGTGTTCATCGTAATATCACTAGATTTAAACCCGTGTTTAATAATTGAATTTCTACTGTTTTTAGAATGACAATGAGGGCATGATTTAGGGATATAAGAGAGAGAAGCGTGTATCACAGTGTATTTAATATTCTTAATCATTTTGAAAGTGATTAACTCTTTTGAAAAAGACAATGAATTATCTTTTAAGTGTAATAGATTTACGATATCATTTGAATTGGGCATAAGTACAAATCCTTTCTGTTAGTTTCGTACCTAAATGGTAAACGATTTTGTCACTTATGTCTTTTATTATATTCAAAATAAAAAGATGTTGGTGATTTCTCACTAACACCAAAAATTGTAGAACCAAAGATATGAAAACACTCATTCGAGTTTTTTTTATTTATAAGAAAAAAACTAACCTATTGGTTAGTTAGTGCGTTGTATTTATCTTGAGCAATATCTTTATATATTTTTTCATTGTGTAGTTCAAACATCATCATCGCCCAATAACACCATAATACATTTTGAAATCTCTCCATTATTTCAAGTTCTTCATAAGGGACTTCAGATTGTTGAAAATATGCTTTGTAAAATCTATCTCTTAATTGAAAATTAAATATTTGATTTTCACCTAAAAATGAAATTACATCGAATAAAGGATCGTTATTAGCGGCGTATTCATAATCGATTAGATAGTCTTTTGTTGGAGTGTATAGTATGTTTCCATAGACAAAATCATTGTGACATAAAGTTGGTATATATTTTTTGTTTTGAATGTGATTAATTGCATCGTGAAAAGCTGATAAATCAAAAATAGGATTACTTACATGGCTTTGGTAGTTATGCAATTGTTGGATGCAGTCGAATTCAAATTCCACACAAGGCAGTTGATGAAGTTGTCTCATTAATGCAGCACAACGTTCTATTTTATCATCATCTATGCAGGTTTTATAATCTTGCGCATACTCAATATACTTTGATATTTTGACACCGTTATCGGCGTTAAAATAAATGGTATCACAATCCAATGAGGCAACTAGTTTACTTACTGTTTCCTCCTGTTTACGATTAATGAAGTGTTGATGCGGATACGGAATACGCACGACATATTTTTGACTGTGAATGCACAATATGTAATTTTTATTTGTTAATCCTTTATTCAATCGCATTATGGAATATCCTTCATTCGGATAAAGTTTCTCTATTAATTTGTATATCATTTTGATCACCTTTATTTATCATATCATACATCTAGTAAAATGGGCTAATTTTTGGTAGAATAGTATCACAAAGAAGGTGAATTATGAAATTATTACTAACAACTCTAAATTGCAAATACATACATAAAAATTTGGCGTTGCGTTGGCTGTATGTAGGAAATACTACAAATAGCACAACAACAATTAAAGAGTACACGATTAAACAGAATTTAGATGATATTGCCCGGGAAATGATTACAAGTGATTATGACGTTATTGCATTTAGTGTCTATATTTGGAATATTGAGGAGAGTTTATACATCGTTGAACAAATAAAAAAAGAAACAAGTAAACATATCATATTTGGTGGACCAGAGGTCACTTATGAAAGTTTTGAACTGGTGAGTAGAGGTGTTGATGCATTATCTATTGGAGAGGGAGAAGTTTCATTTTTTAGTTATATTCGCATGTTGGAAGATGGTTTAAACATTGAAATTGATGGTATATATACGAAAGAACATCCCAATACTAACTTAGTCCAAACGGAATTGAGTATTAATGAAACATATACAAGTCCATACTTTTTAGATATAGACGCTAGCGAAATGGATAAACGATATTTTTACTTTGAAACAAGCAGAGGATGTCCATATCAGTGTCAATATTGTTTAAGCAGTAGTGATGATAAAGTTCGTATGTTCAGTGAAGAATATATATTTAAGCAATTAGAAATGATTTCTAAATCAACTATTAAAACAGTGAAATTACTAGATAGAACATTTAATGTCATGCCGCAAAGAGCGCTACGTATTGCCAAGTACATGAACGATCATTGTAAAAACCAAGTATTTCAATTTGAAATTGTTGCAGAAACATTAAGTGAAGAATTACTATTGTTTTTTGAAAATGAAGCGGATAAATCAAGATTCCGTTTTGAGATTGGTATTCAGTCTTTTCATGCGCCGACATTACATGCAGTAAAACGAATTCAAAATAATGAGCGATTAATAGAAGTGTTAAAAAGATTACAAAAAGCAAACATAGTGATGCATACAGACCTAATTGCAGGATTACCTTATGAAAGTTATGAACAGTTTAAACATTCATATAATACATTGTTTGAATTACATACGAGTGAAATACAATTAGGAATATTAAAACTGTTAAAAGGTACGGCGTTAAAACGAATGAAGAACTTGTATGAATTTGACTACAACACGCATCCTCCTTATGATGTTATATCTACGAAGTGGCTAACAAAGCAGGAGATGATACAAATAAACGCCTGCGCTTATGCTACTGAAAAATTATATAACCACGGAAGATGTAAACAAAGTATTGATATACTTTTAGATGAAGGAATGTATAGTGACGCATTTTCTCTACTTAGTGCTGTTGGTATGAAATTATTAGCCAATCCTAAATATCAGTTAAAAGATATGTTTGTTTGTATTAAGGAAGTATTAACTGTTGAAGATGAATTGAGAGTGGATGCCATTCTAAATGTGGATTACTATTCATTGTTTAAAAACAAAGTAAAATCATTTGGAAAAGTGTGGCATACAATCGACGAGAAGAAACAAATTGCTCAGTTGTTATTTGATAATAAATTTGTAGATCAATATGGGATGCATCATTTAATTAGTATAGATAAAGTATACAAGGATTGTGAAATATATGATATGGTCTGTATTTATTCAGGGCAAACTTATCCAACACGTTATATAATTAAAGAAGGAGAAATAAAAAAATATGAATAAAGAAATAATGATCGCAACTAGTAACGCTCATAAGGTAGAAGAGTTCAAACAGATATTGGAACCGATGGGGTATCAAGTTAAATGTTTATTAGATTTAGAAGAAACCATTGATATTGTTGAAGATGGAACTACCTTTGAAGCAAATGCATTAATAAAATCTAGAGCGTTGTACAATCATTTAGGAATAGAAGTTATAAGCGATGACTCTGGGATTTGTATTAATCATTTTAATGGAGAACCAGGAGTCTACTCAGCAAGATGGTTAGGGGAAGATACAAGTTATGTAGATAAAAATAATTATGTATTGACTCAGTTAAAGGATGCGAGCGATCGTGGAGCTCAATATGTTTGCAGTATTGCTCATATAAGCAGTGAAGGTGTTGAGAGTGTATATACAGCGAAGTGTGAAGGAAGTATCGCGCATGAGGCTCTAGGAGTTAATGGCTTTGGATATGATCCTATTTTCTATAATGATGAATACAAAACAACCTTAGCTAATGTAAGTAAAGAATGTAAAAACAAGATAAGTCATCGTTCAAAAGCGATACAATTAATGTTGAAAGGAATGAAATAACATGATCCATATAGTATTGTTCGAACCAGAAATCCCTCAAAATACAGGGAATATCATGAGGACTTGCGCAGCTAGCGGTTGCGAATTGCATTTAATTGAACCATTAGGATTTGTGATGGATGAGAAACATTTAAGACGTGCAGGAATGGATTATCGCAAGGAGTTAAAGTATACGACGTACTCTGATTTTGATGCATTCAAAGCGAGTAATACAAGCGATAATTATTACTTTGTGACAAGATATGGAAAAGTACCGCCAGAAACACATGAATATGCTAAGTGTGTAGGAGATATTTATATTATCTTTGGGAAAGAAAGTACAGGTATTCCTAAGCAAATGTTGCAAGGTCATCTAGATCATTGTATGCGTATTCCGATGGTGGCGAGTGCACGAAGTCTTAATTTAAGTAACTGTGTTGCAATTGTTGCGTATGAAATATTAAAGCAATTAGATTATCCTAATTTAGTGAAGCACGAATGCCTTAAGGGAGAAGACTTTTTGACTCGTGAATAAAATTACAACAAAAAGAATATATTTAGTATTCATGGTTTTGACTATACTATGTAGCATAATTCCTGTGTTGTTTTCAATAGATATAATAAAGGTAAATGATTATGAAGGGTTTATAGGACTCCTTGATAATCCGTATGTTCCGTATACATTAGTATCACGAGTGATGTTATCCAATATAGACTACATGTATTTTAGTGTTCCTAATTTCTTGTACACCATGGTTGATGGATTATCAATTATAAATATCATTATAATTCTAATTTTTTCATATTTATTCTCAGCAAGGCATGAAAAAGATGTGAAATTGTATGTCCGATTTATTATTAATATCCAAATTCTTTATATCATTGGAATAATAACAACGGCGTTCATATTTATTCTTGGATTTCAAGGAACGAGTGTACAGGATGTAATTATATTGTTTAATTATGCTGGAATTGCATTACTTATGACATATGTAGGTATCATGGTATTAGCTGTGTTTAGTATTTTCATATTAGTAAAACAGTAATGATACATGAGAGATTTATGGCTTCAAAAACCTTCTCATAGGGCAATAAATAGTGATTTAAGTGATATGTATAAAAAGTTCAAAGACTACAGTTAATTCTGTGATCTGATCTGATACTTGTCAAGTAGACACGAGTTTCAAAAATAATCAAATGCAGA
>CAMQRS010000065.1 GCA_947036815.1 uncultured Erysipelotrichaceae bacterium | reverse complement strand
ATTTGTAATGCTTGATTCAATTTTAAATGTGTCCAGGAAACTGGGTACATATCAACTTAGAGGTGTTTTTTTATACCTTTTTCTAGAAACTAAACATATATCTTAAGTGTTATGGCAATGTATACACCAAGTACACTACACATAAAAAAACCGTGACTTTTAGATCAACGGTTCAAAAGACATAGCTTTTGCTTTTTTATACAATACCAGCTAATACAGGAGCAAATAAGATTCTACCTGTTCCTTTATACACATTCACTAATCCTTCTCCAGATGCAGCAGATCCAATCAGTGATTTTCCTGAACGTTCAACAGAAAATTCTAACGTTGAACTCCATGCAATAGCCATATCCCCATCAATTTTAATCACATCATTATTTAAAGTGATTTCTATCAACTCTTCTCTTGGACAAAAACTTTCTAAACATACAACTCCACTTCCTTGTAAACTTAGGTTAAATAATCCTTCATTTCCTAAAGCTGCTGAAGATAAATTTGACCTCATAATCGCTTTATGTGTCACACTGCTATGAGCCGCTAAGAATAACCCGTCTTGAATTACCATCGCTCCATTCCAATCGCTTAAATCTTCTAATAAGATATGCTTGTACGTTGGTTCTAACACAAGTGTTCCATTACCAGTATACTCAGGTTTGATTGCTGTTTCTCCAGTCACTTTACTACGTACTGCTTTACTAAAGAAGTCACCAACACCTTTTACTCCAGTAGTCGCATTCACATTTCCTGCCATCCATTGCATAGCTCCAGATTGGATCGTAACATGAGATACCCCTAATTCACAAATTACTTGTCTTTTTCTAACATTCATTTGATTTGAATAATAAGCAATTTGTGCATTTGAAGGGTATACACTTAAATCTCTTTGATACTCAATTACAGAAAAAGCTCCTAATTGAGAAATCGTCTTCACATCATCATTATCTTTAAAATTTTTAATTGAATACATATATATTACCTCTTTTCCTACTTTCATTATATAACTAGTGCGCTCATAATACTATCACTCTTTACTCAAATAAGTTTCACAGCACTCTTTGTTGTCATTTATATTCGCCTCTTAATAACTCTTTTAAGTTCCTCTCCTGCGATATAACCTATACCTATGAAATTCCCCTTACAAATCTATTACGTATGGGTAATACGAAAGAAAGGACAAAATTATTAAGCAAACAACATCCTCGATAATTCATTTGAATTCTAGTTCGGTTTTATCAATTGGGTTTTAGATGATATGCATGAATTGATCGCAAGCACAAGCAAACACTTAAAAGTTTCATCATCTACCTTGCTATATCAACAGGATTATTTTCACTCGTTTATAATTAATATATATATAATTTTATACACCAAATCTGGACAGTTCAATATATCCTAATATTTCTACCCTTTATATTAAACTTTTGTAATAATAAAGAATACATATCATTTGATTGTCTTACTTCATCATAAGTAGTCATCTAATGATTAGTTTTCATTAAATGAAGTATGTAATGTATCTTTATGTTATCTATTAAATAAGATAACAACACCAGAATCACTCTTACGAGCGATTACATTAAACAGAATTGTGTACAACATTGTAATCAACTACTATACATTCATATTTAATTCCTTTATGTTCCACCTTCATATTCGGGTCTATTATTTAGTTATAATATGGAATATTGATCCTCGTATTAACTGCTACTATACTGCCTATATTACTATGCTTTATACATCCTATAAAATTATATAAATAATAAGTCCTAAGCATATAAAAAAAATTTTTTGAAATTAAATAATCTTTTTTTACAAAAGTGTTGACATACCTTTAAAATTACTGTATTATAAGCAATGTACTCAGCCGGTACAGCCGCATAAACAGCTTACAACAATGCACGGCGCGTTGGTGAAGCGGCTTAACACACTGCCCTTTCACGGCAGCATTCACGGGTTCGAATCCCGTACGCGTCACCATTATAAAAGTAACAACTAGAAATAGTTGTTTTTTTTACGCCTTCGTTTTGCTTTACATACAATATTATATGTTGTATAGTATTATACAAGAAGGAGTGATTATATGGAATTTCAATTAGGAAGTGCATTATTAGACGCATGCGTTCTATCTGTGCTTCAAAAAAATGATACCTACGGGTATAAATTAACTCAAGAAATAAAAAACACTTTGCAGGTTTCCGAATCTACCTTATACCCAGTGTTGAGACGGTTAACCAAAGATGAATTCTTAAAAACTTATGACGAACAGTATCAAGGAAGAAATCGCCGGTACTACACACTTAGTGACAAAGGACGAGTACAACTAGAAATTTATCAAAAAGATTGGACTAACTTCAAAGGTGTGGTCGACACAATCATGAAAGGGGACAAATCTTATGAATAAGCAAGATTATATTTTAAATTTAAGAAGACACTTATGCTCGTTATCTCACGACGACATTAATGATGCTATCGCTTACGTAGAAGAATACTTCAATGAAGCAGGACTTGAAAACGAGGAAAAGATCATTGAGGACCTTGGTACGCCCTATCAATATGCACAAGCGATTATAAAAGAACATAAGGATAAATTCCAACAAACTAATCAAAGTACACAAGATTCAAACAACAACGCTGTGAAAAAACCTTGGTATAAAAATCCAATCGTTATTATTTTGTTAATATGTAGCCTACCAATTACACTCCCTTTGCTACTTATTATACCAATCCTACTTTTCACATTTTTTATCATTGGGTTGACTTTATTATTTACATTAGTCACAATTGTATTGTCTTTAATCATAACTGCAGTCTGCATCTTTGTCGGATCTTTTAAATTATTTGCTATTGGAGAAATAGCAACTCTAACATTATTAGGTTTTCTATGTCTGAGTAGTGGTTCAATCCTTATAATTGGTTGTGCATTATATATATTCATTAAAAAATGCATTCCTTATATAAGCGTATTTTTAAAGAAAGCAATATTAAAAGTGAAAGGAGCTATCCATCATGCGAAAAATAAAATTTAAACATATATTATCACTTGGGTTACTGCTAATAGTAATCGGATTCAGTTGTATCATATTTAGCGGAGGAGCTCAGTTCCACCAGATACTTAGCGCTAGCAGCATTACTAATAATTCTTTTGATTTATTTGAGGATAATTTCATATTTAACACAAACTCTAAAATAGAGAATATAAATATCACTTCTCAAAATGAAATCAAGACATTATATATTGAAGCAGATTATTCTGAAATCAATATTCATACATCGAATCAATTTTCAATTACTACAACTGGTATTACTGAGGATCAAATCGACTTTATTGACGGAACAGATGCTGAACTAAGTATCGACCAGTCTGCCGAATTCGGTATCAACCTCTCAAGTAACAAAATTCACAGAGATATCGTCTTGGACGTTTATGTACCCTCACATATTGAAGTGATTACTATCGATGTTAATCTTGGCGACGTCGAAGTCAAAGATCTCAATCTATCGCAGTTAACTATAAACAGTGATTTAGGTGATATTGAAATTAACGGAATTTTTGACTCTACTATTATTGAGGCAAATTTAGGCGACATCGAGTTTTCTGGTGATATCAATGATACACTTAATATAATTTCTGACTTAGGCGATATTGAAATTGAATTATTACACATAGAAAATGATTACAATTTTGACCTATCAGCAAAATTAGGATACATTGCAATTTATGATCATAATATCAATGATTTAAACTCTTCATATGTTCGTAATTCAGATGCTTCAAGGAATATATTCGTTACTACAAACCTTGGTTCTATATCAATTGAAAAAAAATAGTAAAAATATAATTTTTTTTATCAAAAAGTGTTGACACTATACCACCCTCATGGTATTATAAATAGGCATTCGATAGACGTAGGCTTGTAGCTCAGTTGGTTAGAGCGCACCCCTGATAAGGGTGAGGTCGCTGGTTCAAATCCATTCAGGCCTACCATCGAATTTAATATACTTGGGGTTTTAGCTCAGCTGGGAGAGCGCCTGCCTTGCACGCAGGAGGTCAGCGGTTCGATCCCGCTAAGCTCCACCAATATTAAGCATAAAAGCATCATAAGATGCTTTTTTTGTATTTACTCATAATGTTTATCATTTAGATAACTAACAATACCAACTACCACTTCATTTGCTAAATGTTCCCTGTATTCCTCAGAGAGCATTTTTTCTCTATCTGAAGCATTACTTAAAAATGCACACTCTAATAAAACACCAACCTTCTTTGGTTTATTTAATATATAATAAGAATCTCCTTGTTTCACTTTTAACTCTGACTCACTCACTTTTTTTATGCTTTCATCAATATGATTTGCCAATTGTTTTGAATCCTCATTTTCACTAAAATAAAATAATTGAGAACCTTTCACTTCGTTTGTCACATATGCATTCATATGAACACTTATATAGATATCAACTTTCTCTTGATTAATTATATCTACTCTATTATTTAAATCTTCACGCTTCCTATTCGTTGCTCCTTCACTTGCTAAATCATGTTCATCACTTCTTGTGAGTAAGACAATAAAACCAATTGTTTCTAATTCTTTTTTTATTTTATTCACCATATCTATATTCAAATCACTTTCATTTATTCCCTCATATTCACAGCCTAAGTCCTTTCCACCATGACCTGCATCAAGTACTACTGTCACTCCATTATAAGGTTTATACGCATCGTAAAGCATTGTATATGTAATACTTCCGAATTTTATATTAATCGCTAGAACCGCTGCTAAAAAGATACATACTTTCGTTTTATTTTTCATTTTATTCACCACTATATTATATGTTGTCACTTCTCAAATATGCCTATCTCTCATCTATAAGAGAGTACATTTATACACTAGTTTTTTATTATATAAATTTATAAACAAAAACATTATATTTTTAACATAAAAAAGCTGTCAAATATCAATTCAACTTAAGCACAGTTCTAATAATACATAATATTATATTCAATTCATTAGAACCCTCTACCATATAAGATGCAGTTGCGAGATTGAACGTACCCCATTCATTATATAATTCGTTTTAGAGCTATTTAAATGAAAATAGCGAGTCGTTCATGGGTTATAGACCATTAAATGAAAAAACCTCTTAAATGAGCTTTGTCACAGTATCACACCTTTTATTTACATCTCTTGTGCCATTCGCTCATGCGTCAACTAACGAAAAAAATTCAAAAAATCATTTTACATGCATGTATAAATATAAAAGTTTCTACTACGTCCAAAAAGAGTTACCCCCTATATTACATCCTTAACTCGTATAATATATTAAAATTATATAATGGGTTTTACAATTTCTGGTGTTGGTGAGAAATCACCGACATCTTTTTATTTTGAAT
>CAMQRS010000064.1 GCA_947036815.1 uncultured Erysipelotrichaceae bacterium | reverse complement strand
TTCAAAGCCCTAGGTTGTCGTGTATTTATTGCAACAATGGATGGAAGTTTTGGAACTAAAGGAACAGTAATGGATGCCATTAAAGAACATAATGAAACAAATGATTTCTTATATTCATGCGGACCTATGCCAATGCTGAGAGCGCTAGAACAAGCATACACAAAAGGATATACATCATTTGAGTCAAGAATGGCTTGTGGAATTGGAGCTTGTATGGGATGTGTATGTAAAGATAAAGAAGATAGTGATATTTACTATCGTATATGTAAAGAAGGACCAGTATTCCCAATTGGAAAGGTAGGATTATAATGTTAAAAATTAACTTACCAGGATTACAACTGAAAAATCCAATCATGCCAGCAAGTGGATGCTTTGGAAATGGTAGAGAATACGCACAGTTTTATGATTTAGGAATCTTAGGGGGTATCGCTATTAAAAGTGTTACACCTAAAGCAAGGTTTGGAAATCCAACACCTAGAATTGCGGAAACTCCACAAGGAATGTTGAATGCCATTGGATTGCAAAATCCTGGAGTAGAAGTAATAAAATCAAAAGAATTACCATGGTTATCTCAATTTGATACGGAAATTATGGTCAATGTTGCAGGAGCATGTGAACAAGATTACATCGATGTAATTGAATCTTTAAATGATGAACCATGTGTAAAAGCATTTGAATTAAATATTAGTTGTCCCAATGTAAAACATGGTGGAATTGGATTAGGAACGGATCCAAAACTAGCAGCAAACGTTACTAGAATGTGTAAAGCAATTGCTAAAAAACCTATTTATGTTAAATTAAGTCCAAATGTAACAGATATTGTTGCTATCGCAAAAGCGGTAGAAGAAGCTGGAGCAGATGGAATAGTGATGATCAATACATTAGTAGGAATGCGTATAGACTTAAAAACTGGAAAACCAGTCATCGCAAATAAAACGGGTGGATTAAGTGGACCAGCAATTAAGCCAGTTGCTATACGTATGGTTTATCAAGTGTATGAAGCAGTTAATATTCCTATTATAGGAGTAGGTGGAATTACTTGTGCAGAAGATGTACTAGAATTCTTATATGCTGGAGCAAGTGCAGTACAAGTAGGGATGTACAACTTTGTAGATCCTTATGTATGTAAAAAAATCATTGAAGAATTGCCTGGTGTATTTGAAAAATATGGGATTAAAGATATCAAGGATGCCATTGGAAGGAGCCATAAATAATGAATAAAACAATCGTAGCGTTAGACTTCTCAACGAAAGAAGAAGTACTTAATTTCTTAAGTGGGTTCAATGAACCAATTTATGTAAAAATCGGAATGGAACTAACTTATGCATGTGGATTAGCTATCGTATCAGAGGTGAGAGCACTAGGACATCATATCTTCTTAGATCTTAAATTACATGATATTCCAAACACTGTAAAAGGTGGAATGAAAAACTTAGTTAAATTAGATGTAGATATTGTGAACTTACACTGTGCAGGTGGAGTAGCAATGATGAAAGCAGCAATGCAAGGATTAAACGAAGGTGCAGTGAATGGTAAACGTCCATTATGTATTGGAGTTACTCAATTAACTAGTACTTCTAAAGAAGCAATGAATGATGAATTAAGAATTGATGGAGAAGTGATTGATTGTGTAGTTAACTATGCTAAAAATGCGAAAGAAGCAGGATTAGATGGAGTTGTATGTAGTGTATATGAAGCACGTGCAATTCATGAAGCTTGTGGAAACGACTTCTTAACAGTAACACCTGGAATTCGTTTAGCTGATGATTCAAAAGATGATCAAGAACGTGTTGCAACACCTACTTTTGCGAAAGAAGAAGGATGTAATCATATCGTTGTTGGAAGAAGCATTACAAACGCTAGTAATCCACAACAAACCTATTTAGATATCGAAGCAATGATGCAATAAGGAGAACCACGATGAGTTACAAAAAAGAATTTATTGAATTTATGGTAGACAGTAAGGTGTTAAAATTTGGAGATTTCACTTTAAAAAGTGGTAGAAAATCACCATTCTTTATGAATGCAGGAGCATACGTTACTGGTACTCAATTAAGAAAATTAGGAGAATACTATGCAAAGGCAATTCATGATAATTATGGATTAGACTTTGATGTATTATTTGGACCAGCATACAAAGGAATTCCATTAGCGGTAGCTACTACAATGGCAATTTCTGAATTATACGGTGTAGATATCAGATACTGTAGTAATCGTAAAGAAGTCAAAGATCATGGAGATACTGGGATTTTACTTGGTACTCAATTAAATGACGGAGATAAAGTAGTAATTATTGAAGATGTAACAACATCAGGTAAATCAATTGAAGAAACATACCCAATTTTAATGGAACAAGCAAAAGTAGAAGTAATTGGATTGATCGTTTCTTTGAACCGCCAAGAAAAAGGAAAAGGAAATAGTAGTGCATTAGATGAAGTAAAACAAAAATACGGATTCGAAACAAACGCTATTGTAACGATGGAAGAAGTAGTTGAAGTCTTACATAACCAACCATATAAAGGTGAAACAATTATTGATGAAACACTTAAAGGTGCCATTGATAACTATTACGAACAATACGGAGTTAAATAATGAATGAAAAGGTTTCTTTGAGGAAACCTTTTTTTCATGTATAATAAAACAAAAGAGGTATGCAATGAACGATAAAATTATTGGTGCTATTATTAAATTAGAGCGCTTGAATCAAAATAAGGGACAAAAGGAAATCAGTCATGGCATCTGTGTGCCATCGTATTTAAGTAAGATAGAAAGTGGAACTACGCATGCACAGAGCGATATCGTGGTCGCTATCTTTAATCGTTTAGCAATTTCGTATGAACATGATGAAACCAAAATAAAGGAAATGAAACTTCTATTAGATACGTATATGATGCAACTACTCTATGGAGAGAACACGGAAGAGACATTGATACTTATTCGGACATATCACAATCAATATTTGTACAGTGAACTTATTGTTGAATATTTGCTTGTTGATGCATTCGACACATGGCAGCTGAACCCACTCTTACATAAATTAGAGGAAAATATGGTAGAGATGCAACATGCCTACTATATATTGGCCAAGTCACGAGATAATACAATTCCAATTAAGCATAAGCAAACATTCGTTAAAAGTGTTGAGCGAGCATTTCATTTAATTCGTAATTCATTCGCATTAAACTGTTTGTGTCATTTATGTTTTTCTATTAGTGATTATACGAATGTATTGAAGATGGAAAACAGTCTAATCGACTTAGCCATTAAAGAAGGTAATACAATACAATTAGCGAAATATTATACGTTAAAAGGATCGGCCTATGGTGCGCTTAGAAACAGCGTATTAATGTTGGAGTGTTATGATCGTGTACTACACTTTGCGAAAGATAGAATGTCACAAAGTGAGTTAGAAGGAATCTATTATAATATAGCTGGGACATACATTGATGATAAAAATTATGAACAAGGGCTATTGTATCTGAATAAAGTAAGTGAGCATAAAGATTCATTACGTATGAAAACATTATCTCTGATTCGAAGTAATCAGAAGGAACTGGCAAATGAATGCTTGATTCGATGGAAACAAATACTAGATTTAGAAGAAGTAGTTGAGTTCGTAGAGGTCTTAAAGTATAAAGAAGCATGTTTTGAGTGTGAAGATAATTACTTATCGAATCCAGAATATTTAGAAGTGTTGGAGCAGTTAATTGCAGTTATGAATGAAGAGTTACATTTTGGTAAGATGTATTTTTATAAAGATCAAATTATTAGTGCCTATGAAGCACAAAGAAAATATAAGAAAGCGATGCAGTTTCAACAACGACTTTCTTCGCAAATGGAAAAATACATCATTTAAACGAGAAATAACACATGGTATTTCTCATTTTTTTTTATTTTAGTACTTTAAAATTATGGTATAGTATTAACAAGGAATGTATATATAAAAATAGAGTTAAGAAGTATTGTTGATTCTATAGTAGTAGGTGTATGTAACAAATAAATTCCAAGGGGAGGAATATCATGTTTGATTTTAATGAAGCAAAGAAGAATTATTCATTGGTTAAAAATATAAAAATAGCAATAAATGATTTAGTATATACAGGTGTTTCTAGTTATGTATATGTAGTAGCTAATATACTATGTGAACTCTTTATACCACTAATTTTAGTGCTTGTACCAGCATATGTAGTGGCGCAGTTGCAATCCAATATAGAACTGACTATATTCTTTATGCAATTAGCTATTATATTGTTTGTTGTATTGGTGTTAAACGTGATACGGGTGTATAGTTCTCAAAAAATAAAACTTGCATCTAGCATGATTTTAGAAACACGGTATTGGGCAAAATTGAATATGTATCTACTAAGATGCAGTATCCAAAAATTAGAAAATAGTGATGAACAAAACTTGCTAAAGGGTGTAAGTCGTACATTATATGAAGACGATGGTACAGGTAAGAAAGCAGGGGTTGAAGGCTTTTATTTTTATGCAGTAGCTTTGGTATTTAATACATTGGGCTTCCTTGTATTTGCAAGTATGACTTCTAGTTTGGATTATATATTCTTTGTTGTTTTGTTTGTATTATCAATTATTAATGCGTATGTGCAAAATAAGGCAATCGTACATGAAGTGAATAATATCGGTATTTTCTGGGTAAATAGTGGGAAATTTTGGCACTTAAAAAACGAAGCCAGAGATATTACGAAAGCAAAAGATATACGTATGTATCGCTTAAAAGAGTGGTTTGATATTACGTTAAAACAGAATACCAAAGAAGCAGTAGAAACATATTCAATGATCCGTAAAAAGTATCTTTCAAGTAGTATGGTTATTGCGTTTACTTCTTTATTAAGAGATGGATTTGCTTATATATTTTTGATTTATCAAATAAAAGAAGGTCAAATAGACTTAGCTCAATTTGTACTTTATATAGGAGTAGTAGCTAGTTTTGGTATATGGATTAATAAAATCATTGAAAGTTATTCTTTGTTGTCTAAAATATCAAAAGACTTGTCTGTGTTTAGAACGTTTATAGAAACAGAAGATATATGTGAAACTAAAAAAGACTGTACGTTTAATGATTGTGAAGGAATTGAATTTAATCAGGTTTCATTCTCCTATGGAGAATTTAAAGTGTTTGATAATTTCTCTTTACACATACACAAAGGAGAGAAAATTGCGTTGGTTGGAATCAATGGTTCAGGTAAAACAACGTTAGTAAAAATGCTGTGTGGTTTATACGAGGTTGAAGCAGGTAGCATTTTATATAATGGTGAAAATATAAATGTATTCAATAAGAATAGTTATTATGAATTATTTTCTATTTTATTTCAGGATATTCAAGCGTTACCATTTAGCATTGCAGAAAATATTGCGTGTACACAAAAAGAATTTACGAAATCGATATCTTCTAAAATATTAAATAAAGGGTTCAAAGATTTAGACATGGGAGAAAGTAATCAAGTATATGATGAAAGTAAAATCATAACGAGCATAAAAAAAGCAGGTCTATGGGATAAAATTAGTAGTTTAGATAAAGGAATACATACCACTATTAATAAAGTATTAGATCCTGATGGAATGGAACTCTCAGGAGGTCAAACCCAACGTTTAATGTTAGCTAGATCATTGTACAAGGATGCACCAGTACTTATC
>CAMQRS010000063.1 GCA_947036815.1 uncultured Erysipelotrichaceae bacterium | reverse complement strand
ACTTTTAAGCGAGAGGTTTTACCAAATAGAATGTTTAAAACAAAAAAAGAAGCTAGGCTTAAGATACTGAATTATTTAGCGATTTACTATAATAAAAAAAGGCTTCACTCATCGTTTGGATTTATGACGCCTTATGAATTCGATAAACTAAATTCTTAGATTTTCTTATTTTGTTGTCCACTAAACTATTGATATTCCACCTCATACACTTATTAATAAGTCCAATAAATTGGGTTCACTTCACTTTTTTTCTATCTAAATGTATTTTATTAAGTTTGCATCTTTTTTGATGTAAGGGACTAAAGAGTCATCTTTACTAGAAAACATAATAGCAACTCCAGGGCCGTGTCCTGAAGTGAATGAATCTGAATGAACAATAACTCCGATACTTACACTTCCTTCATAGTAGTGTGGACCGTTGTGCGTGTTGTGATCTAATATTGCCACAAAATCTCCGAAGCGTAATGTGTTTAAATGATACTCTTCTACTTGTCTTGGGTCTTGGGTCATGATGTCGTAATCTCCACTGATAATTTGAGGGCTACCTAATCCTGAACCCATTAAATGAGCGGGTACGATATGAGTGACAGGAATCATTAATTTACCATCTTGTTCACTTAACTCTAATTTATCTAATAATGTAGGGTCCGTGTTCATTATTTTAATGTTCGGATAATCTAATAGTTCTAGTCCTGTACCGTATCCTTTGATGGCAATCTTGTCATCAATATTTAATAGTTCTAAGGTATCATTATCAAAGTGAATGAAGACATGTTCGACACCACCGTGTGTTCCAGTAACAAAACCTTTTTTTCCTTTAGCATCTCCGCTAATGACTTTCGCTGTATTACCGATGCAACTAAATACATTTAGTGCATTGTTTTCTCCTTGATCAGAGTTTTGTAGACTAACGCCTGGTTCTACATGATCCCCAGCAAGGTCCATGCAATTATCTCCTGTTGAAAAGTTGTATGTAATCCCACCAGTACCCGGTATGATTCTTCCTTGGTTGTCATATCCAGTGCGATACCCACCGTTGTGTCTTGGATGGTGTATTTTACCTTGCAAAGATTGCATTACAATTTTATGTTTATTTGTTTTCATTATTTTCCTCCTGATTTGTATATGTTAATATTATACCATGATATAATCAAATGGGAGATGATGAAATGTTTCAATTACATAAATGTAAAGTAAAAAGAGAGAATGTAAAGTTATGTATAGATGAAGATACATATGCCACATATAATAAAAGAATTAGTAAAGCCGCTAACAGGATGTTTACTGATGTAACACAAGTGAGCGTCAGTAAGCTTATGGATAAGTTTGAAATGCAGTTACATATGAATGGCTTTTCCTTATATATAGTAGAGATTGAGATTCAACAAAAGAGATATCGGTTTATCTTAGATACAGGAGCTCAAGTTAGTGGGATTCTATCAACGCACCAGCAGTTAATTAGCGCAACGTTGATAGATACGAAAATTGATGTAAAAAGCGTTGGTGGAACGATAAAAAAATTAGATACTATTTTATTGAAAGAATACTTTGTAGGTGGTTTGAAAATAAATAATCACACATTAGTTGTTTTGGATGATAATGATTTTAATAAACATAAATTCATGAATCATATGATGAAATTTGATGGCATATTAGGATGGGATATACTGCAACATATAGATTTTGAAATAGATGCTAAACATGCGAGATTCAAAATATTAAAAATATTAGATAAGCAAGTGAATCGAAATATGATAGTTAGTAAATTACCACTTGTATTGGTGTCTGGAAAAGATGAACGGTTAACTTTATTTGGCATTGATAGTGGAGCGAGTAGCAGTTGGTTAAATGAGACGTATACAAAAAATGCGAATTACACACTAGGAAATATAAAAAAAACACATCAACTAGGAGTGTTTGGATTAGAAAAAATGAATACACAGTTTGTTAGAGATTCACAATATCATTTTTATCATCATAAAATAAGTTTAGCATATACACGTATCGCTGATACGGAAGTGTTATGTAAATATCATTTAGATGGTATGTTTGGAAATGAAATATTTGATAAAAAACGGATTCAATTCATAAATTCAAAAGGCGTTGTGAGAATTCTTGATTAAGAAATAGAGTGTGCTATAATAAGTAGGTAAAATAAGAAAGAGGTATAAATTATGATTAATGGAAAAATAACAATGGAAAATGGAGTGGTTCTTCCTTTTGAATTATATGATGAAGAAACTCCAAAAACAGTACAAAACTTTGTAAAACTAATTAAAGAAGGATATTACGACGGGAAACAATTTCACCGTATCATCGCTCACTTTGTGTCTCAAGGTGGATGTCCAAATGGAAATGGTACAGGAGACTTAGGATATGCTATTCCTTGTGAAACAAGTTTGAATACACATAAACATGAAGCAGGTTCTTTATCAATGGCTCATCGTGGAAAAGATACAGGATGTTGTCAGTTCTTTATTTGCCATGACCCACAACCACATTTAGATGGTGTACATACAGTGTTTGGTAAAGTGCGAGACAATATGGGTGCTGTTAGAAAAATGCGTAATGGTGACACTATGCTAAGTGTTACTATCGAAGGATAGTATGAGCGATTTTCGTAAACTAGGAATCCCGTTTATTATTATCTTTATTAGTGCTTTAGCTAGTAAACTGTGTAGTATGTATTTACCGATGATGGTTACATCGTCTATGTTTAAAGTGTTGATGGTTGCTGCCTTATGTATATTTGGAGCAAGTTTAAATGCGAATAAACGTAGAGGCGGAAGAAGCGTAGTTAAAAAAGTAGTTGCGATATTGATGATAATATTTTTATTGTTTATGCAATTACAGTTATTTACCTTCGCAAGTGTAGCGAATACATTTAACTTCTTTGGAGTAGATGCGTTCTATATAAATATGTTATATATCTTTTGTGGATATTTATTAATGGAGTAAAAAATATGTTTAAACGAGAAATGAAATGTGTTGATTGTGATAGTGAAATTAGAATACCTCTAATCCGAACAACGAACCAAGTAAAGTGTAAAAAATGTGGAGCTAATTATATAATTACGAAACATTCGATTGTTATGTTCGTTGAAACTTTATTTATGTTTATGATTACCTTTTCTCTGATAGATACAATTAAAAACAAGATAGTTGCAGGAATCACATGTTTGTTGATTGTGTATGCATTATATGTTGTGATTGACTTTATTTGTATTTATTTATTAAAGATAAAGAAATATGAACGAGTAGAAAAAAGATAAATAAAAAAAGAACGTCGATTATAGTGACGTTCTTTTTCTTTTCTATTATAAGGGGATAGAAAAGTATGAAATAATAATAGGGGTTTATATTTCATACGAGCAAGGCAATCTATTATTGCTTGCATGTATGAGTATACTACATACATTGGTGTTAATTATCTACAGACTTTGTGAAAATGTGTGAATGCAAAAAGGCGCATCGCGCCTTTTTGCTAAGTATAGGGGATAGAATAAAGTACAACTATTTATAAGATAAGGGGCCTATAAATATTGTAGGACAATATATGTCCACTAGTAGTATAACAAGGTAAAATAAGGCAATTTGTCGTATTCTGCGAAATTCTAAAAATAAATTGTATTTAAATTTCGTTGTGTTATACTTAACACATTGTAAAAAATGAAAAGAGGTAGTATGGTAAAATTTATAGATTTAATTGATGATGCAAATATATGTAAGGCGGTAAATGAACTTGGTTATGAAACGCCGACTAAAATACAAGAAAGATCAATCCCTTTATTAAAAGAGGGTAGAGATATGATCGCAAAATCAAATACAGGAACTGGTAAAACAGCGGCGTTTGGATTAGCGATGATGGAGAAGTTGATTACAAAAGAAATTAGCTTAGGAATGGTTGTTTGTCCAACAAGAGAATTAGCGTCACAAGTTCATGATGAAATGGTGAAGTATTCTAAATACAACAAAGAAATCAAATTAGCATGTGTATACGGAGGAGCTCCGATTGATAGACAAATTAGAGATATTAAAAAAGGGGCTAATATTATAGTTGGTACACCTGGACGTTTAATGGATCATATGCGTAGAAAAACAATTAAACCTGACACTTGTGGATTTATTGTTTTAGATGAATCAGATGAAATGTTAAACATGGGATTCCGTGAAGATATTGAATCGATTTTAGACCAAGTGAACAAACAAAGACAGGTTGTATTATTTAGTGCAACTATGCCTAGAGCGATTAAAGAAATTGCTGAAGAATATACAACTAATGCAGAATTTGTAGAAGTAAAAAGTAAAAGAAAAACAGTAGATAAAATTACTCAATATTACTATGATGTAAGAAGAGATGAAAAAAATGATGCAATTCCAACGTTGATTGATTTTTATCAAAGTCAAATGACTATTATCTTCTGTAATACAAAAGCAAAAGTTGATGAATTAGTTGAAGAATTATCTAAACGTTCAGTTAAAGTATCTGCATTACATGGAGATATTAAGCAAGAAAAACGTACTAAAATTATGAATTCATTCAAAAAAGCTAGTCAAGGTATTTTAGTTGCAAGTGATGTTGCTGCTAGAGGAATTGACATTAGTAATATTGATTTAGTAATTAACTACGATTTACCACAGGATCATGAAATTTATGTTCACCGTATCGGAAGAACGGGACGTGCTGGTAAAGAAGGAACTGCGATCACTTTAGTACAAAGTGGTAGACAATTCCAACAGTTAAAAGGAATTATGAAGTATACGAATGCTGAAATTGAGAAAAAAATGTTACCAAGTGTTGCTGAATTGGGTGCTGTGAAACGTGATTTATTCAAAAAACAAGTATTGGT
The DNA here is from genome assembly GCA_947036815.1 of uncultured Erysipelotrichaceae bacterium. Classification (GTDB taxonomy): domain Bacteria; phylum Bacillota_I; class Bacilli_A; order Erysipelotrichales; family Erysipelotrichaceae; genus CAMQRS01. The sequence continues at coordinate 1,020 of CAMQRS010000063.1, read as the reverse complement.
TGCTGCTGAAGATGGACAGGTTCCAACAAACATTCAATTAGCTAATGAGTTAGTGAAAGAAGGAATGGATCCACAAGAAATCATAAGTGCATTAATTACTTTGGCTTATGGTAGTCCAGTTGAAAGTGATGAAGTTAAAGAAACTAAAAAACTTTCAAATTCTGTAGATTTAAAATTTGGTTTAGGAAGACAACGTGGAATTGATCCAAAATCAATTGAACATGCTATTGTTAGTACTTGTGATATTAAAAAATCTATGGTTGGTAAAATTGATGTAAGAAGACAATTTACTGTTGTTAGTGTTGAAGCTAGTGTTTCAGACAAAGTTATGACAATGATGGATAAAACTAAAATCGCAAACAAACGTTGTGATGTAACTTTATACCGTAAAGTAAAAAGATAATACATAAAAAAAGGTAGAACATTAAATTGTTCTACCTTTTTTATTATATTTGTGGTATAATAAACCAGTAATTCCAAATAAAGAGTTTAATAAAATATTTTAAATAGAAAATATATTAAAAATATTGAAAAAACACTTGCAAAGAGCTAGCTTATTTGATATTATAAATAAGCGCTGAAATGGTGCGAATAAAGTATGCGCCCATAGCTCAACTGGATAGAGCGTCTGACTACGGATCAGGAGGTTGTGGATTCGATTTCTGCTGGGCGCGCCAATTATATTATATTACGGGAAGTAGCACAGCTTGGTAGTGCACCTGGTTTGGGACCAGGGGGTCGCAGGTTCGAATCCTGTCTTCCCGACCATTTATTAATGGCTGGGTAGCTTAGTTGGCTAGAGCATCCGGTTCATACCCGGAAGGTCGTGAGTTCGAGTCTCACTCCAGCCACCATTAATTTTTCATACTGATGGATATTGTTGGACCCTTAGCTCAGTTGGTTAGAGCATCCGGCTCATAACCGGTGGGTCGTAGGTTCGAGTCCTACAGGGTCCACCAAAACTTTTAAATATTCTGGAGGAATACCCAAGTGGTTGAAGGGTCCGGTCTTGAAAACCGG
>CAMQRS010000062.1 GCA_947036815.1 uncultured Erysipelotrichaceae bacterium | reverse complement strand
ATTCAAAATAAAAAGATGTCGGTGATTTCTCACCAACACCAGAAATTGTAGAACCCGAATATGATTTGTAAACTAGAATATATCACTCCCCAATTAGCCTACGGTGTATTCCATTTTCCACTTATTTTATCTTGAGCTAAATATAACGCTTTTAATAAACTCATATCTGTAGGAAACACTGTTCGTATTTTTGTGAATTTCCTAAATCCACTATTTAAACTTTCAATGGAATTTGTGGTATACATTATCTTTCTTAACTCCGGTACATAGTTAAACATGCTACATATCTCATTCCAGTTATCTTCCCACGGCTTAAATGCATATGGATATTTAGTATCCCAATTCCTTTTGCATGTATCCAATGCTATTTGCGCCATTTCTTCACTATTGGCTGTGTATACATTTTTCAACTCATTATAGAAGTTTTTTCTATCTTTATAACTTATATATTTACATGAATTACGTATTAAGTGTACGATACATCGTTGTAGAACGGTAGAAGGGGACGCAGATGAAATCGCCTGTTTAATACCTGTAAGTCCATCAGAACACATTGCAAGAATGTCTTTTACTCCTCTGTTTTTTAAATCTGTGAATACAGATAGCCAGAACTTAGAGGTTTCATTTTCACCTATCCAGATACCTAGTATTTCTTTATAGCCATCTTCATTAATACCTAGCACTACATATGCTGCTTTTTTAGACACCATATTTTCTTCTTTCACATTAAAGTGTACACAATCAATAAATACGATTGGATATAACGTATGTAATGGTCTGTTTTGCCATTCTTGTGCGATAGGAATAATTTAATCTGTGATTTTACTAATCATTGATGCACTTACATCTATGCCGTAAATATCATGAATAGATTCACTAATATCTCTAGTGGACATTCCTCTTGCATATAAATTAATAATCTTACAGGCTCTATTATGTAAGGCATTCACTTTTTCTAATGTCTTTCCATCTATTTCTGTTTTCTTACTTGGTATTTTTTTCTATTTACTCCTAATGTTTTCGTTAATTTATGATAACTTCTTAATGAATCACTGATAACCACGCTATCTGATTGAATATATTCTTTATAAATTGCAATTAAACTTTCGCTTGTAATACGACCTCTATCATATACAATGCATCGAATATGATAGTTTTTGTTGATACCACAAACTATGTTTACTTTGTTTGCAATAATCCCTTTTTTTTAGAGAAATCTCTGTTTTTTATCTTCAAAATTAACATTGACTAATGTTTCAACTATTTCTACTTCACCCTTTAATACTTGCGTATTCACTAATTCTCCTATTCTACTTAATATTTTGTGTTTCCAATAAAACGCTGTGGTTTTATGGATACCCCATTTTTTTGCCATTACTTTCACTTTATCACGATTTAACACACATTCAATTGCCTTCATCCATATATGTGATGGTTTTTTCGTAGAGTGTAATAGCGCTTTATAAGATTCAGTGAATTGTTTATTACATTCTTTACAAAGATATTTTTTTTGTTTTTATTATGACCTCTTTTAATTATACGTTCACTGCGACAATGAGTAAAATTTTATTGTTGTTCTAAATTTGTTTCTTGTAGTGCTGTGTTTACTTGCATGTGACTAATAGATTCTTTAATTTGATCTAATTCGTATTTTGATAATGCTTCTGATTGTTTTATTATTGCTTCGTTTTTCATAATGGGTAACACCTATTCTGTAGGTACATTATACATTGTATTGTTATATTATTTATGGAACAATATAACACTTCCTATTAGAGATTTATATCGATTATAATAAATCTCTAGATAATTCAGTAGCTCAAGCTTAGCTTCTTTTTTTGTTTTAAATATTTTATTTGGTAAAACCTCTCTCTTAAAAGATTTAATGAATGATTTTAATAATGCATTGTCATGCGAATTTCCTTTATTGCTAAAAATTTGTATTATATTATGATTTTTTAATAGACATATACTTATCTCTTTTAAATATATTTGTGTTAACTGAATTTTGTGGTAATTTCAACTTGTTTTATGTTTCTTTTTCTATTGTTAGTCTAGTATGTTATTATCAATAAAATAAATTGTAAATATTTTGTCAAAAAATAGATTTTTAATATTGTAATTTTAAAAAAAAATAGTATAATTGTGGTTCATTTACTTTTACCGTTTCGAATATTCTAGATAACGACATAAGTATACATGGTCTCTAAACTACATTGTATTATTGATTCCTACGTTGATTGAAAAATATATAAAAACACATATCTAGCTTTAATGATGTAGTTTACAATACTTAGGGTGCAAACGCTATTGGTTACATGGACCAATTAGGAAGGAATAATCCTATAACAAGAATTTAATTTACAACGATTGCAATCAAATTTTATAGACAAAATATCATTGCTTTTAGATGTATGTAATGATTCCTAGGCAGCTGAAGTTTATTTATTCAGTAACTAAACAGTGTCTTGTACAGTATATAATGTACCACATGGACGGGTTGATGGAGCAGGACATGCCGTTGGACTGATTGGTGGCGAAACATATACATTATAAAAAACTTAAAATGTAGATTGCTATGATGAACTCACTCCAGTTAAACATTATCATGCGGTCTTCTCATGAGTATGTTGAAGTGGATTTAAATGCAAAAAGTATAAGAATATTGGATTCAGTATTATTAGGTGTTTTGATTACCAATCATTATCTATTATATTGCATGTCTAAGGAACAGAACGACTAAAATGTACACTTTCTAACAATGTAAATGATACTAACAAAAGAATTAGAGGAGAAAACAAAAATGAAAATCAGAAAAAAAATTAATAGAATTTTATCGATTTGTTTAGCAATGATTATGCTAGTAGCGATGATTCCGTCTACAGCGTTTGCAACAAATGAAATAAAAAAGGCGGTTTTGCCACAACTTAAAACAATTACAGAATTTGGAATAATAGATGAGAGTTTTTTAACACAGAACATAACTATAGGTAGTAGTGAGAAAAATATCAATCTTCCTACTGAACTAAAAACGACTTACCATATAGGAGATGATGAGCACACGATCTTATCAAATCCTGTGACTGTCACTTGGATTTCAGATAAAGAATTTTCTTCTGAAATTACCGAAACATTTCTTTATTCCCTTGTCATTTCAGATGTGGAATATATGTTAGGTGAAAATACTGAATATCCTACAATTACAGTCAATGTGATTGAAGATACGATAGTAGAAGAAACCTTAGAAGCAGAAACAAAAGAACAATTTCCTGGAATTATAAATGGAGAAACTTATTATTTTGATTTATCTGGGGAAAAGGACAATTTCACAAAAACGACAGGGAATCCTCATACAATCAAACCTAATACAGATGTACCAGATGAAACATTAAATTATGTTCCATTTACCTACACAGGGACAATTAATGCATATAGCTTGAATAATGCTAGCCAAGGTCTACACCAAGCTTCTGCATCTGCATCTGAATCAACAGATGTGAACAATAAATTTGGATTTACAAGTGATCGTAGTTTGTTTGTATCAGATTACAACATAGTTCATAACGTTTCATGGAATGATATACTAGCATTCAACAAAAATGATAGTGATAGTGTAGATTCTGAAAACTATATTTTTGGCAAAAATTTTGATACATACTATTCACTTCGCTCTTTGAGTATTTCTAGCTCTTGGAATCGTGTGGATGGCATATCTCCAGCCAACAATGAGTGGGATGAAATTGTGAAGAAATCACAATCTACTGATAATGTAACAGGTTGGATTAAAAACTTTAATGGTATATACTCTTTGGGACAAGATACAGATATGTTTGGACACAAAGTTATGCGAGGCAACAAAAGTGCAAGTGCTTATATAAATATGAGCCCTGTTCAGGCAAGTCACTACAATGGCTTCCGTCCTGCTCTTGAAGTCATGAATCCTACTACACTAGGCGCTGACGGATTAAAAGAAGTGGTACTTGATTTGAATGAGGGATCATTTGATGGTAAAGATAAAATCAAAATCATTTCTGCAGGAGAAAGTTTTATAGCAACAAATGTAGTTGGTTTAACTCGTCCAGCTGGTAATACTACTGACTACTTTAGCTGGAACACAGCAAAAGATGGAACTGGTACAGACTATGCGATAGGTGAGGATGTACCAAATACAGTGACTACGCTTTATGCACAATGGGTGCCATTAGTGCCTACAGCATATAACGTAACATTTAATACAAACGGAGGGACACCAACTCCTGCAGATCAAACTATAAACGAGGGTGAAAATGTTACAGTAGTTAATAATCCAACAAAATTTAATTATATATTTGACGGTTGGTATGATACACAATCTTTCGAAAACAAATGGGATTTTGGTACAAATGGAGTAACTGGAAATATGACACTGTTTGCTAAATGGGATCCATTAGAGCCTACAGCATATAATGTAACATTTAATACAAACGGAGGGACACCAACTCCTGCAGATCAAACTATAGACGAGGGTAAAAATGTTACAGTAGTTAATAATCCAACAAAATTTAATTATATATTTGACGGTTGGTATGATACACAATCTTTCGAAAACAAATGGGATTTTGGTACAAATGGAGTAACTGGAAATATGACACTGTTTGCTAAATGGGTGAGTGTAGAAGCAGTCAGCCCAGAAAAACCGGATTCAAATGGACCCAATACAGGAGATAGTACAAATTTGCTATTTTTATTTGGAACGATGTTCTTGAGTGCGGTAGTACTTTTAGGTATTAGAAAAAAAGTGAATAAATAATTGAGGTTTTAATAGATATTAAAAAATATATATATAAGATCTTTAAATTCTAGTATTGGTGTAGTAAAATCAATTACTAAATAGGATGTAATCTAGGTATGAAAATAGAAATATTTTCATACCTTTTTATGTGTGCCAGGCATGGCAGTAGTCTAACTGGTGATAGTCTAGTCATATGTATTTAACGCCCAAGTGTAATGAATCGCAAATTGGTGTCAGTAATGGCATAGATAAAGGAAATGGCGGATGGGTGTGCATAAAAAACTTAAGCCCCAGAGGCAAACGTAAACCAAAGTTATAAAGAGAGTGCTGTGGAATGATAGGGTAGTATCTTAGATTGGGAGCCCTATACACATGCAATGAGGGTCAAAAAGTTTTATGGAGGGGTCAGATGACCTCAAAGCAGGCAGAGATACTGAAGGATTGAAACGATTTATAGTGCAAATCGCTATAGAAAAAAATAATGCGAAAAGGTAGAAATCGGAAGAGTTGGAAAAGTAGGAACGTAAACCGAAAAGTACAATTTATATCTAGAGGAATGATTTGTATAAATCTTAGCATAGAGAGAGGAGCAACAAAATGATATTAATGAACAATAGTACAAGTCGATAAAATCTAAATAATATCGACAAGAAAGCGATTAGAACCAAAGGTGCTAGTAGGATGGATAGAATAAATGTAGATGAACTAGGAGCATACATTAAGGAACATAGAGAAGAAAATGTATATCAACTAAAAGCGAAAACATAACTTTCTAAACGAGTAAGAATAGTGGATACACCAAAAGCAAATGAAACACTAGGACCATTAGGAATAACCACGGCATTAGGTGGAGTAGTACAACAAGCAATATCGAAACCATTATCAGACAATTACGAGAAAGTATTTAGTGATGGCAGTTATGGGTTTAGACCAAATAGAAGTTGTCACGATTCTATAGAAAGGGCAGTAGAATATGTAAATGATGGATATGAATGGATAATAGATATTGATATAGAGCAATTCTTTTGCAAAGTAAATCATGATAAATTAAACAGATAGTCAATTTTTAGTGTTTACATTAACAAAATAATATAGAAAATGGTTGAGACACAAATTAAGCGTTATTATAATTAAGCAGTGGAAAAGACCGTTTACAATATATAGTAACTTAAGTTAAATCAATCGAAAATATAAGAATGGATTTAACCACGAATCTTGATATGTACCCTCTTTACTGGACAAACCAGTGAGAAGGGTATTTTTATGCGTTATAATTATGAGTTCAAGATGAAATGTGTTGAACTATA
>CAMQRS010000061.1 GCA_947036815.1 uncultured Erysipelotrichaceae bacterium | reverse complement strand
CAATTGTTTCTTTTTGATTATTTTTGAGTGTCTACTCGATAAGCATCATATCAATTCTTATAATTGTTTTTTATTATATTAATTACGTCAAGCATCAATGCTGCCAACGAGATTGCACCAGCAATTATCCACTTATGTATATCTCTTTATTCGCTACGTGTTTGTAGTCTTGATAATTCAATTTCTCTAGCTGCTATAGTTGTTCTATCATAGTTTATAGCGCTGTATGAATGTTATATCCTTCATCCAAGTATTGTATATTTTCATCAACAAATTGGTTCAGTAAATAGGATACCATACTCTTCATTCCCGGAATTTCACAAGCTGCATGATTTACCACAATCATTGATTTATTATTGTCTAAAATCCATTGTGTTTCTACCCAATTATTATGTCCATCATCACTGACTACATAACAATCTGGATCGGATTGGTTCATTTGAAATATATTGGTTGCTGCTCCGGTACCAATCGCAATTGACTTTATCACACTCTCTTTATTCCCGAAATATTGAATTGATGATTGGTTAAATGGCGCTAATTTGTTTTTTATATGTATAGCGACATCTTCTAGTGATGTTTCATCTATGTGCGCAAACTGTATAAACGACTGAATCTTACGAGGTTTGAAAGCATAACCTAGTAATCGTGCATATGTATCGCTCACTCCATAATAAGGAATACAATCCCATACATCATGACAACGATATACACATATCTTATGCTGTTTTAATAACAACTCTTTTCTTTTAATTGATTCTCGTATTGGAGTAGGAGTTGATGTTCCATTTTCATAGAATGCATTTTCGTGAGAAACAATGAAGTTTATCCCTTGTTCAATGGCCTGTTCAATAACCTGTATTGTAGCGACCCAACATATCCCTATTCCCCTCACTTCTATATTCTCATTCCCATATAACACTACATCACGTGTTTGTTGAAAATTGACCCAACTTGCATTACTTTCTAAGAATGAAATTACATCGCTTGCTCTTATCATATGTTCTCCTTTATATAAAGATTTCTCTTACTCTATTTTTTGATTTAATTATACACTAAATATTATAAAAACTATATGTATCTATTATCTTCATTTATTTGAAAGCAAAAGTAATTTGTTTACTGTATTCGCATTTCTAATTGTGACATCATTATTCACAGAAGAACTAGCTATTTTATACCAGCTTGTCTTTGATAAGGTCACACGTGGAGCAGACCAAAAAATTAAGTTTTCGTATATTCTTATTTGTTCATATTCTTGTTTTGCGTTTCCAACCGCTTTAACTACTTCTTCAATTGTGATCGGAGGAATCAAAAAAATTACTTGATGAATAACTTCTTCATCCGAAGGTTTATTCCACCATTTCGGAGCATGTGCGAATGCTTTTTCCAATTCCTTTACCGATATAATCATGACTGGAACTTTTAACATAAATCGTTTCTCTATCATTGCCTTACATTGTTTCATCAGTAAATTAATATCAATTAAATTAGATGAAAAAATTACATTTCCACTATTAATGTAGGTAGTTACCATTGTAAAGCCTTCGTCTTCAAAGGCAGTTTTTAGCAAGGGCATTGCTACTTTGTTTTTCCCACTAATATTAATTCCACGTAATAACGCTATATATTGTTCCATTATAAATTTTCCTCCTCCTTAAATATTCTTTATCACCAAACTTGTACCAATTATTACAATATTAGATTTTTACTATTTACAGTTGTTTTTTAACTTGTTCTAGTAAGAATGGTTGTATTTGAGGGTATGTCCATTCTGTTGGTAAATGATCAAATAATTCGACTTTAGCTATTTCATATGCAGGCAACTTATCAAATTCTTGTATTTCTGCAAAATATAACATCCCAAAAGATTCATTATCTTCTCTTACAACAGAATACACGCATATGGGATGTATGCTATATTTACTAGCTCCAGTTTCTTCCCATAGTTCTCTTTTTGCAGTATCTAAAATATTTTCATTTTCTTCTCTTCGTCCACCAGGACATTCATAAGTGTTGCGTTGTCTATGCATGCAAAAGACCCACTTACCCTTATATTTTGAAACTATTACAGCAAACCTTAATAAGTCATCTTTTACAGTTTCATAAAAATTTACTTTTACCATGGATATCCTCCTCTTTCTTTTCAATATCTTTTAAGTATCATTCTTTGATTATACTAAGTGACATCTTCAAAATAATATATTAATAGTTGATGCTACTGAACGCATAATAATGATTGATACAAGACTCGTATAATTATAAACTCAGCTTCTTATGTCCTATTTTTCCTTTATAAATTTGATTCCAAAGTACATTATTGACACAGGTAAACACCTTATAAATATCGTCATGATATTCAAAATTAATATCATTCATCCTTTGTTTTATAAATTTTTTACACATTCTTTAAAATCCAATAGCATGTTATCAGTAGCAATAAAAATGATTGGAACATTAATTTCTCCTAATACACGAGTATAATATACATATTCTACCACAGAATATTTTAATATACAAAAAAGGGACCTTCTTTATTGAGTCCCTGGATTGGTTGATGTTATTCGAATACTAATGCCTTCATAGGGCAATACAAAACACACTTTGCACATTTTATACATTTATCTTGTAGCCCGCTAGGTGCATTGAATCCATCTTGCACAAGGGCGTTAACTGGGCAAATTTTCACTGAAGGACATGCATGACTTTGTGGACAGTTTGCTGTTACAACTACTAATTTTCTATTACTCATTTTAGTTCTCCTGTTGGCAATAAGTTTCTTTTATTGTTTCTAAAAGTTTAAAAATTCTTTCATCTTTTACTTTATAATAAATGGTTTGAGCCTTTTTATCATAATCCAAAATACCATTTGATTTTAATATAGCTAGATGCTGAGAAATACCAGACTGTGTAATCTGTAATTTTTCAAGCAAAGAGTTCACGCTTTGTGGCCCTTTAGATAATTCACATAAAATAAGTAGGCGATTTTCATTTGATAAAACTTTAAGAAGTTCTGCCACTTCTTTCGCCTTTCGTTTCATTTGTTCCATTATAATGCTCCTTTATTTTTTAACTTACAAATCCCTTGTGTCATCGTTCCCATAGGACAGTACACACAAAATCCACGTGGTTTGAATAACACCATCGTAGTCATCCCAATAATTGTAGAAGTCATCATGACACTATAAAATCCAAATGCATATTGCGCTACCCAAGGTACTACATCGATAGTATTAGCGAATGCCCAAGGCAATTTGAAAGTCCAAAGAATTGTTAGTGCCTCAGATAGATTGGACGTACCTGCGAACACTAGGTATGTTGTAAACACCATATTCAAAAACATAATCATAAAAAAAGTTAAGAAACCATATCTGAAGTACGAAGTTCTCATAAATTTAGGTAACGGTTTATTTCTCGATAATTGTTTACCCAACGTTGCAAATAACTGCCCTCTACCACAATATTTATTGCAATAGGATTTATTGCCTTTAATACTAGAAATAAGTAGGGGCGTAACAAAGAAAATCATCCCCAACCATGCAAATAAAATATTAAAGAAACCTAATACTAAGTACGTTATTTCGACTATCCAAAGGTAATCGCTCCACTTATTATCTTTCATGCAATACCTCACGGTCACATATTCCTATCACTGATGCAGGACATGCTTTACTACATTTTCCACAACCCACACAGGTAGTTAAACAAACTTTCGCTTTAATCCCTGTTTGAATTGTTATAGCGCGTAATGGGCATTCTTTTACACATACGCCGCAAGCTACACAAAGATCGCCTATCTTCGCTATTTTTTTACTTTTAAACATATTACTCTCCTTCGTTACAGTATATCAGTAATTACTAATATACTGTAATACGACCTGTTTGTCAAGGGGAATCTATTGCATAAAAATTTATAACTAGTTTGATTATTATATTTAAACTATAAAAATATTAAGCGACTATAATTATTCATAACAATAATATTTAAGGTATAAAATGGTTCTATGAAACTATATATACATAACTACTGTACACTCTTCATGAAAACAAAAAAAAGACCACTCAATGAGTGATCTCGATTTTCTCTGTAAAATAGTAATACTATCTTTTTGAGAATTGTGGTGCACGTCTAGCTGATTTAAGACCGGGTTTTTTACGTTCTTTCATACGTGGATCCCTTGTTAAGAATCCCGCAGCTTTTAATGCAGGTCTATAATCTGCTCCAGCTTTTAATAAAGCTCTTGCGATACCGTGGCGAATTGCCCCAGCTTGACCAGTATATCCACCACCATTAACATTAATTTTAATATCGAATTGAGTTAAATTTTCTGTTAATTCTAATGGTGAACGAACTACCATTCTTAAAGTTTCTAACGGTAAATATTCTTCTAATGATTTCCCATTAATAGTAATATTTCCTTTACCCGGAGTCATGAAGACACGAGCAACAGAACTTTTTCTTCTACCAGTTCCGATGTATTGTACATTTGTGTTTGCCATCTCTTATTCCTCCTAGCCTTTAATTTTCATTTCCACTGGTTGTTGAGCAGCGTGTGGATGATCGCTTCCTTTGTATACAAATAGATGAGTACGTTGTACATCTCCAAGTTTTGTATGAGGTACCATACCGTAAATAGATTTTTCAACCCATTCCACAGTGTATTTTTCCTTCATAACCTTAGCTGTACGTGTTCTTAAACCACCTGGATACATAGAATGTGAATAATATTTTTTATCATTCATTTTGTTTCCTGTCATTACGACTTCGTCCGCATTAATTACGATTACGAAATCTCCACAGTCAACGTTTGGTGTAAATGACGGTTTGTGTTTACCACGTAATACCGCCGCTACTTCAGTCGATAAACGACCCATAGTCATACCTGCAGCATCAACTACGTACCATGTACGAGTTACTTCAGCAGGTTTTGTAAATGTTGTTTGACGCATTTAAATTTTCTCCTTTGATAATTTGTAGTTTCCGGGGCTACAGACTTACAAAGCCACTTACAATAATACTATTATTATATTGGCATGTCAATCTTTATTTATAAAAAAGAGCGTAAATAATTACACTCTTTTAACATCATATATATCTTTAAATTAAGCTAATTCTGAGAAGTATTTGATTGTTCTAACCATTTGGCTAGTGTATGAGTTTTCGTTATCATACCAAGAAACAACTTGTACTTGGCTAGATCCGTCACCCATATTTGTAACCATTGTTTGAGTAGCATCAAATAATGATCCAAATTTAATTCCGATTACATCTGAAGAAACGATTTCGTCAGTGTTGTATCCGAATGATTCGTTAGCAGCAGCTTTCATAGAAGCGTTAATTTCTTCTACAGTTGGAGTTCCATCAACTACAGCAATTAAGATTGTAGAAGATCCTGTGATAGTTGGAACACGTTGTGCTGATCCGATTAATTTTCCGTTTAATTCAGGAATTACTAATCCGATTGCTTTTGCAGCTCCTGTTGAGTTAGGAACGATATTAGCAGCAGCAGCTCTAGCTCTTCTCATATCACCTTTTCTTTGAGGTCCATCTAAAGTCATTTGGTCTCCAGTGTATGCGTGAACTGTAGTCATAATTCCTGATTTAATTGTAGCTAATTTATTTAATGCATCAGCCATTGGTGCTAAACAGTTAGTAGTACAAGATGCTGCAGATACGATTGTATCTTCAGCAGTGATTACTTCGTGGTTAGTGTTGAATACAACTGTAGGTAAGTCAGTTCCAGCTGGTGCTGAAATAACTACTTTACGTGCTCCTGCTTCTATATGAGCATTAGCTCCAGATTTAGAACAGAAGAATCCTGTACATTCTAATACTACATCTACTTTTAATTCTCCCCAAGGTAAGTTTTTAGGGTCCGCTTGCGCGTAAATTTTAATTTCTTTTCCATCAACCGTAATTGATTCTTCACCTGCAACTACTGTATCAGCTAAAGCATATCTTCCTTGAGCTGAATCGTATTTTAATAAGTGAGCAAGCATTTTAGGGCTTGTTAAGTCATTTATAGCAACAACTTCATATCCTTCTGCACCAAACATTTGTCTGAATGCTAGACGTCCAATACGTCCAAATCCATTAATAGCAACTTTTACTGTCATTTTAAAAGTCCTCCTTCGTTTACTCATAAATTATATGTTTTATTGCCTAGTATGTCAATTGAGAAATAGAGTTATTTTACGATTTAACTAACATTTGTTATTTTTTTCACAATTAAATATGCATTATTAATCTATTTTTATATTTTTATGCATAATAGAGCGACTCTTATATTTTTTTTTGAATTTTAACTTATAAGAAATAGAGTAATATTATGCAATAATTAGAAATTAAAAATTAGCATCCACACAAATATGTAATCTCAAATAAAAAAAACAAAATTTTTCTCTTTTATTTAAAAACTTCTTTTACTTATGTTTCATAAAAAAAAGAGTTATATATTAACTTGTTCATTTATTATATTTTCATACATGTAATTCAATATACAATTTAGAGATTATTTATTACTCAGAATATTTATAACATTCTACTCAATTTTGAATATTCTTACTATTATTTAGATAAGGTTTAGTTCGTAAATATTACTATAAGGTGATTTATATTAGTTCGGTTTTGTTGTCTATTTTGGATCATTTGTACTTTGGATGTTTACCGAGAATATCATTATAAAAACAAATAGATAATCCAAACATAAAAAAAGACTCACACATGTGTGAGTCTAATTACCTGGCAACT
>CAMQRS010000060.1 GCA_947036815.1 uncultured Erysipelotrichaceae bacterium | reverse complement strand
CTCCACCAACACTAGAATTTAAAGAACCAAAAAAACTCCTTTACATAACGTAAAGGAGTTTAGTAGAATATGTTAATTCTGAGTTTATGAAGGATATAATTGAGAGAGTCTATACTTCATAAAATTTAATTGTTATTCAGCAACTGGTAAGTCATACCATTCAACAAGAGGAGTATATCCACCTGGAATAGGTGTTCCGTCTTCTCTAATTACTTGTGAGTTTCCTTTTAGGATTCCGAAACAAGTTCCAGCTAAACCAACAACGATTAATAACATAATACATTTTGTTGGAGTCCACCCTTTTTTTATAAGAGCGTATAATGCTAAAGTGATTACTAATGGTAAGAATTTTGGTAAAATTCCGTTTAACAATCCTTGCGCATCGATTGCAGGATCTGCAATAGCGATACGTAATTCTGTTCCACCGTAAGCTGCAATTAAAGACCCTACTACGAAGATTCCTAAAATACTAGCTGCACGAGTGAATTCTTTAGCGTTAGCAGTTAATACTGTAACTGCTTTAGTTCCTAATGAATAAGACCATTTCATTAAGAATACACGAACAAATAATTGAACTGCATTGAATACTGTGAAGAACAATACTGCTCCTGCAATACTTCCGTCAATTGCCATATTACCAGCAATACCTGCGGTAATTGGTACTAATGTAAACCAGAATAAAGCATCTCCGATTCCACCTAAAGGACCAGCAGCAGCGATACGTACTGAACGAATTGTTTGAATATCTGCTTTTTGTTGTTCTAATGAAAGAACGATTCCCATAACAAATGTTACTAAGAATGGGTGAGTATTAATAAAGTCAAGGTTATGACTCATAGATAAAGCTAAGTCATCTTTGTTAGTATGAACTTTTTCTAATCCAGGAATCATCCCGTATAACCATCCACCAGCTTGCATTCTTTCATAGTTAAATGAAGCTTGTAAGAATAATGATCTCCAAATCATTTTGTTTAAAACTGAATTATCAACATTTTTAGCTGGAGTTAAATCACTATAATGTGTTGCTGTAATTTTAGATGCCATCTGAGAATCCTCCGTTTCCTGAACCTGCGTTTTCTTTTATACGAACGTTAGTTTGGTAATCGTATAATGCGATTGCAATTCCGATAAACGCTAATAATAATAATGCTGAACTTCCTAGTCCTGCACCTGAAATAATAACTGCTCCTGCAAAACCTGCGAATAAGAATCCCCACATTTCTGTACTCATCATAACTTTCATTAAGATAGCAAACCCAACGAATTTCATCATTCCTCCGGCAGCATCTAATCCAGCCATTACCCAAGAATTGTCAGTAGAGAAAGCAGTTAACGTTTCCCCTAATCCTGTTCCTAAGTATAATCCTGAAACTGCAATAACTCCGAATAACGTACCTAAGATAGTCATAGATAAGTAGTTAATTTTTGCAATTCCTTTAGTGTCTGCAACAGCTGCGTAAGCATCTGCTTTACTCATTAATGGTGACATTAATGTAAATGTTAATGTAACTGCGTATTGTCCAAATACTGCGAATGGTACAGCTAACCCTAAAGCAGCTCCAACATCTTTTGACATACTTAATGAGATTGCGAATACAGTAGCCATAATCCCACCGATAATCGCATTTGGTGGTTGTGCTCCACCTACTGGCATAGAACCAATTTGCATTAATTGGTAAGCCCCTCCAACAACGATTCCTGTTTCAAAATTACCTAAGATTGCTCCGATAATTGGACAAAGAATGATTGGTTGGTATAATGATTCTAAGAAACTGAATTGGTCGATTGCTGCGATAAATGTAACAACGAATACCAATAGAGCTTGAATAATATTTACATCCATTTTCTAGTTCTCCTTTTAATTTTCTATTTTATTTAAATAGTTTGTTTACGTCTTCAGAAGCTAAATCTGGAACTCTTTTAATTTCTAGTTCCACACCTAATTCTTGAAGTTTCTTAAATGCGGCAACATCTTTATCATCCACTGCAACTGATGTAGCAACTTGACGTTTACCATCAGACATGTGCATGTTTCCAATGTTTAATTTTTTAATCGGTACTCCACCCTCAACTAATTTTAATACATCTTGTGGTGTTTCACAGATTATCGCGATCTTTTGTGCATCGCTTGCTTTACCAATAATGGCACAAGTTTTTTCTATTGAAAAATATCTTGTTTGAGCATACGCTGGCGCAGCCATATTCATTAATCCCTGACGGAAATCATCAGTTGATACTGCATCGTTAGCAACCAATAATAAATTAGCTCCTACGACTCCACACCATTGTGTAGCGACTTGTCCGTGGATCAGACGGTTGTCAATTCTTGTTAATACGATTTTTGGCATAATTCTCTCTCTCCTTCTTTTTTTGTAATTAACGATTTAGAAGTCCGGGTTATGATGAGGTAACCCTTTTTATGTTCTTTTCGACTCCGTCTTCATCAACCACCTACAATTTATCACAAAAAGTCACATAATTATTTACATTTTTTATGTGCACATTTGCACTTTTTAACGAATGATACCGTTTTCATTGTTTTTTTTGAATATAAGGTATATTTCAGGGTATAATCAAATGAAATCGCTATCAATTTGCATTTTCATGCTAAATATGAAATAATAATTATATATCTTAAATCATTATTTCTTTTAATTACTATATTAACTGGGATTCTTTATCGTATAAAAAGATATCTACAAACAAATTTGTACTTTTAAGTTTTTTTTCGCTATTTCAGCTACATTTTTGCAAAAGGAGATTTTATTCATGTTCAATAAAACAACAAGTCATTTATTTCAAAAATATGGAGGTATCTTAGGTGATTTCAATATTTCTAAACAAACCCATAATAACCATATCGAACTTAAACTTAAAAACAAAAAGATTGATTCATATTATATTTATGATGAAGATATCACCATTACAAAAAACGACGGAATTGTTATGCTAGTCGTCGCATTAAATCCTGAAGACGAAAATTACGAACAATTTGTAATCCATCGTACAATTCGAATTAAAGCCGGTGTTGCATTTAACTTCATAAGTATCACAACAACAAGCAAAATTGAAATTAATTCTTCGAAAAAAGCAAAAAGAAGAATTACACACACTTTTGCAAAAAGAACGATCACTTACGAAAGAATCACCCCTAATATCTCAATCAATGAAATTTATGCCTACTATTATCAAGTTACAAACGCGAACTATTCATTTCCTGGGGAATCTCATGACATGTGGGAACTAACATTCATAGATAATGGAACACTTCAAACCGAAGTTGATCAAGAATTGTTCGTGTTAGAAGGTTTCGATATTATGTTATATGCTCCGAATCAGTATCACACTCAAAGTACGTATAATAATAAATCTTGTTCATACTTAACTATCATGTTTGATATGGAATGCGCACAGGAAGAATTAATAAGTAAGCGTAAATTCCACGCTAGCAGAGATATCCACAGCATTATTAACAATCTAGTTAAAACAAGTAATACAGAAATATATTACGATACCGAGCTTATGTTATGTTATTTAAAAGAACTTATTATAAAACTGTTTCAGTTTGATTTTCTATTAAACACTTCTATCGCCAGTACTCCGATGCAACAAAAATTCGAAAACGAATTACTAAATGAGGTAATATTATTCATAAATGAAAATATTTACAAGACATTAACAATTGAAGAAATATGTCTTCACTTCTCTATATCTCGTTCAAGCTTGCAAACTTTATTTAAAAACAATTTGAATACCGCACCTAAGCAATATATAAGTGACATCAAATTGAATAAGAGTAAATTACTAATCAAAGAATCTATCTATACGATATCTGAAATATCTAATAAACTCGGTTTCGCATCAATACATTACTTTTCAAGAAAATTTAAGCAGCAATTCGGGATAACGCCCACTGATTATGCAAAAAAAATATACAACTAAAAGTGGTTTCAGGCTTTTTTATTCACCACCTCGTAATCATTCAACAAAAAAAGCATCACTTTTAACAGCGATGCTTTTTATTAATTAAATTCCGTCAGTAACTTCTTCTTGAACTATTTTTTTGATTTCAAATTTTACAACTTGTTCTCTTCCTGTAGTTAACGCCATATTTACTAAAGTATCTAAATCTTCGATAAAGTTTCTTGCCATAGCAACTTCACAAAGCATAGGTAAGTTAGTCCCTGCGATAACTTCAACTTTATTATAGTCTTGTCCACAAATTACGGCTGTTTTAAATGGAGATCCTCCAGGTAAATCAGTTAAGACCATAATTCCGTCACATTCTTTCAATGAATCCATTGCATTACGAATTTCACGATCTAAATCGTCAGTCGATAATTCTGCAACAAAATCAATAGCCACATAATTAGCTTGAGGTCCTGCAATTAAATCTAATGAACTAGTCAACCCAGTTCCAAAATTCCCATGCCCTGCAATAATAATTCCTACCATTTTGAATTCCTCCTATTATTTTGTATATGGATAAATCGTAACACCTTGAACAACTCTATTAACTTCTCCCGTAGGACAAGGATTATCCGGTGTGATATCCATTGCTAAAGATTTAAATAACGCAATCAATTGAGCAACTACAATATATTGTAATCCCAAGAATACATTATTTAAATTGTGAGTGTTTTCGAATGAAACAAAGTAATCTACCATACCTTCAATATCAGCATCTGCTTTACTAGATACAGCTAAAATTTTATTTCCATTTCTTTCTGCACTCATCTCTTTAATAATATCATATTCATATTGACGAGTATATACTTCATCACTCATAAATACAACAGTTAATGTAGTTGGATCAATAATTGATTTAGGTCCATGTCTAAATCCAAGTGGTGTATCATACATTGTAACTACATCCCCAGCTGTTAATTCACACATTTTTAATGCTGATTCTTGAGAAACACCTTTGATTGTGTTACTTCCTAAATAAACAATACGTTTAAAATCGTATGCTGACACCATTTCTTGAGTCATGCTCCATGTATTATCTAAGAAATTTTGTGTTTTCTCAGCAATCATAGATAAATCTTTTTTCACTTCATCATAGTTAGCTAAATTAAATGCTAACACAGTTGCTAAATACATATTTGAAAAACTTGATGTCATCGCAAAACTTTGGTCGTGCGTTTCTTCAGTTAAATTAATTGCATAACAATTTTCTTTTCCTTTTGCAAACTTAGATAATGCTCCTTCATTATTACATGTCACAAATAAATGTGAAATATTTTCACAAACAACATTTGCCACTTCTACTGCCGCAACAGACTCTGGTGAATTTCCTGAACGTCCGTAAGAAATTAATAATGTAGGTTTCGTTCTTGATAAATAGTTTTCTGGACAAGCTACAATATCAGTAGTTGCATATGATTTACATTTAAGGTCCGATAATGTTCCAATGTAAGAAACAATAGAATTTCCTACAAATTCACTAGTTCCAGCACCAGTTAATACAATATCATAATCCTCTTGGCTTGTTACGTTTTTTATAAAAGCACTAATCATCTCTGCTTCAGCGTCAACTTGAGCTAATGTTTTTTTCCAAGTTGCTGGTTGTTGTGAAATTTCTTTCGCCGTCCAATAACACTTGCTTGATTTCAATTCGTTTTCATTTAGATTAAATAGCATAAAATCTCCTTTTCATAGTTTGTCTTAATACTATATTTATTATGCACTTTTATCATTTCTAAATCAAATAATTTTTAAAAAGTGCAAATTTGTAATTAATTTATTATATTTTTTTAATGTACTTTCCTTAATTTTCAAGTATAATAAATATTAGAGGTAATTTCCATGAAAAACAATAAAAATAAAATACCCTTATCAGGTAAGAATATCTACGTAGATAAAAAAAATCGTAACGTTTACTACAATAAAAGAACGAAACAAGGTTTCATTATAAATGAACAGTTAGAATCTTCATTTAAAACATTTTCAAATCGATATATTATAGGATTTGTTACATTTGCACTTGTGCAATTTTTAGTGTTAGAAAACAACGTTAGTCCTATTATTGCAATCGTAGCTGGACTAGCAGCCTTCGCACTATGCGAATACAAATACCGCAAAGTATTAAACACTTGCCCTATGATTCAAAATTTCGATTTTGAAAAGGCTACTAAATCAATCAAAGATTTAAAAAATGTTAATAAAAATGTAATTATACTAAGAAGTGTTTTATATCTATTATTATCTGTCTTATTAATCGCAAACATTTTTGTAAGTGAAGCAATTAAAGAGTCAGCATTTACATCAGGAATTAGCTTATTGATAAGTTTGATTGCTGCTTACGTAGGAATAAGCTACTTGATTTCAGTGTTCAAACAAAAATAAATATTCAAAAAATCACTATCTTGATCTGATACTTGTCAATTAGACACGAGTTTCAAAAATAATCAAATGCATTCTTACGAGACATGATTCCTATAATCGATAGGAGTCATGTCTTTTAGTTTGCTTGTCAAGCTTTGGTATTCTTTCCATAGTACCTACCTCTCCAGTTATATAAAAAAGAAACAATCGTTATAAATAGGTTCTACAATTTCTGGTGTTGGTGAGAAATCACCAACATCTTTTTATTTTGAATATAATAAAAGACATAAGTGACAAAATCGTTTACCATTTAGGTACGAAACTAACAGAAAGGATTTGTACTTATGCCCAATTCAAATGATATCGTAAATTTATTACACTTAAAAGATAATTCATTGTCTTTTTCAAAAGAGTTGATCACTTTCAAAACGAT
>CAMQRS010000059.1 GCA_947036815.1 uncultured Erysipelotrichaceae bacterium | reverse complement strand
GTCTGCATTTGATTATTTTTGAAACTCGTGTCTACTTGACAAGTATCAGATCAGAAACACACTTGCTTTTTTTTATAATATAAAATGTAATTGCTTACTTTATAATAAAAGTGAAAAAGTAAGACTTTAGTCTTGAAAAAAAGTCAGAATATTGTTAAAATATACATAATAAAAAAAGGTCCTTTAATATAATCCAGTGAGGTTATTAAGGTAAAACAAACACCATATAAGGTCCTTTTGCGTACGCAATGGACCTTTTTTTATAAATTGGAGGAAATATATGAATCAAAGAAGTGTACTAACTATGAATTATTTATCAGTAGATGAAATCATGAGTATTCTAAATGATGCAATGAGTTTTTCTAGTTCTCATCAAGATTGGCAATTATCTAAACCAAGATTAATTGCGAATCTTTTTTTTGAACCAAGTACTCGTACCCATTATTCATTTGTAAGTGCTGAACATCAACTTGGGTGTAAGGTAGTAGACTTTATTGCTGAGAGTAGTTCAACTCAAAAAGGAGAATCATTGTATGATACCGTGAAGACCTTTGAAACTATTGGTTATGAAGCGCTAATTATTAGACATACAGAAAACAGCTACTTTGATCAATTAGAAAACATTAGTGTACCTATTCTAAATGCAGGAGATGGTTGTGAAAACCATCCCAGTCAATGCTTGTTGGATTTATTAACTATTTATCAGGAGTTTAATACATTCGAAAATATCAAATTACTAATCGTGGGAGATATTAAGCACTCTAGGGTTGCACATTCAAATGTCGAAACAATGAAACGATTAGGTGGAGAAGTGAGATTGAGTGGACCTGAATTTTTAGTAGATGATAAAGACTTGTATATGCCTATCGACGAAGCTGTTGAGTGGGCTGATGCAGTTATGATGTTAAGAATTCAACACGAAAGACATGAAGATACATTGATGATGAGTAAAGAAGAATATCTAGCAAACTATGGATTAACAAAAGAGAGAGCTGCTAGAATGAAGGATCATGCGATTATAATGCACCCTGCACCTATAAATAGAGATGTAGAAATTGATTCTGATTTAGTAGAATGTAAACAATCAAGAATATTTGAACAAATGAAAAACGGTGTATATATACGTAAAGCAATGCTTAAGCGAGCATTTGATGAAAAATTCTAGGAGAATGATATGTTAATAAAAAATGCGAAAATAGTCATAAAAGACAATCAAACAAAAATTGTAGATATTCTTGTTGAACAAGGAAAAATAATAAGAATTGCTGATATTATTGATTTTGATACAGATGATATGATTGATGCAAAAGAACAATTATGTATTCCAGGAGCTATTGATGTGCATGCACATTTAAGAGAACCAGGATATACTCATAAAGAAACCATTATTAGTGGAACTAGAGCAGCTGCAAAAGGTGGGTTTACAACTATGATGGCAATGCCGAATGTTGTACCATATCCTGATAATGAATCGATGATGAAAGATTATCTAATAAAAATAAAAGAAGAAGCTTTAGTGAATGTAATTCCTTATGCTTGTATTACAAAAGAAGAAAAAGGACACTCTCTTGTTGATATGAAAGCAATGAAAGAGCTAGGTATTACTTGCTTTAGTGATGACGGAATAGGAGTTGCTAGTGCAACTATGATGCGTGATGCAATGACACTTGCAACAGAGCAAGGTGTTATGATTGTAGCCCATACAGAAGACATGGATTATCGTACGACATATGCATGTGTTCATGAAGGAATACAAAATAAAAAGTTAGGATTAGTAGGTATTCCTAGTGAATGTGAATGGAAACAAGTAGAAAGAGATTTGGAATTAGCTAAAGAAACAGGATGTGCCTATCATATATGTCACATGAGTAGCAAAAAAAGTGTAGAGCTACTAAGAGCGTATAAAGCAAAAGGTGCCAATGTAAGTGGAGAAGTAACTACTCATCATTTAGTGTTAACTGAAGAAGATGTAGAAAATACGAATCATAAAATGAATCCTCCTTTAAGAAGTAAAGAGGATAGAGAATCATTGATTGCAGGGTTACTGGATGGAACCATCGACTTTGTTGCGAACGACCATGCCCCACACAGTGAAGATGAAAAAGACAAACCAATGAATATTGCACCATTCGGAATTGTAGCATTAGAAACAAGTATGGCATTACTATATACGTATTTTGTGAAGAAAAATATATTTACTTTACAACAGTTTGTAGAGTTCACAAGTACCAATGCAGCAATACGTTTCGGGATGGAAAATAAAGGTAAAGTAGAAGAAGGTTCTGATGCAGACTTAATTTTAATTAAGGATGTAACAGCAACTATTGATAAATATAAATTTGAATCAAAAGGAATAAATACACCGTTTCATAACTATGAAATTCAAGGAGATATCGAGTTAACGATGGTAAATGGAAGTATTGTTTATACAAAAGAAAAAGGAGTACAACAATGAAACAAAGACAACTAATATTAGAAGATGGTAGTGTATATGTAGGAGAGGCATTCGGTTCTGATACGTATAAATTAGGAGAAATCGTATTTAATACGGGAATGACTGGTTACCAAGAGGTATTAAGTGATTTATCTTACTGTGCTCAAATCGTAATGATGACATACCCTTTAATTGGTAACTATGGAATCAATCGTGATGATTATGAAAGTATTGATCCAGCAGTGTTTGGATTCGTTGTAAGAGAAGCATGTGAACACCCAAGTAACTTTAGAAGTGAAATGAGTATTGATGAATTCTTTAAAATTAAAGGAATTCCAGGTATTAGTGGTGTAGATACAAGAGCAATCACTAGAAAAATTAGAAGCATGGGTACGATGAAAGCAATTATGGCGGACATGGATGCGAATGTAGAAGCAGTTGTGAAGATGTTACAAGAGAGTCCATATCCAAGTGGACAAGTAAAATCAGTTTCAACGCCTAAAGCATTCCCAATTCCAAGCCGTGGTAAAAAAGTAGTATTGGTTGACTTTGGTGCAAAACATGGAATTATTCGTGAATTAAGTAGCAGAGGATGTGACTTAACGGTAGTACCATACGATGCAACAGCAAGCACTATCTTAGCTTTACGCCCAGATGGAGTGATGTTAAGTAATGGTCCTGGAGATCCAAAAGAAGTAGTAGAAGCAATTGAAACGATTAAGCAATTAATGGGTAAAGTACCTATTTTTGGAATCTGTTTAGGACATCAGTTGATTAGTTTAGCATGTGGAGCAGATACAATGAAATTAAAATTTGGTCACCGTGGAAGTAACCATCCAGTATTGAATTTAAAAACTGGAAAAGTGGATATCACGAGTCAAAACCACTCGTATGCTGTCGATGAGAGCACACTAGAAGGAACTGGCTTAGTATTAACACATAGCGCATTGAATGATAAGAGTGTAGAAGGAATTGAACACAGTGAATACGCAGTATTCTCAGTGCAATATCATCCAGAAGCAAATCCTGGGCCGGAAGATGCAAATTATTTATTTGATGACTTTATGACAATGATGGAAGACTTTAATGGAGGAAAAAAACATGCCTAAAAGACTAGATATAAAGAAAATTATGGTAATTGGTTCAGGACCAATTATTATCGGACAAGCTGCAGAATTTGATTATGCAGGCACACAAGCGTGTCAATCGCTTAGAGAAGAAGGATATGAAGTAATTTTAATTAACTCTAATCCAGCAACAATCATGACAGATACAAGCGTTGCTGATAAAGTATATATTGAGCCATTAACAATAGAATTCGCAGCACGTATTATTCATAAAGAAAGACCAGATGCAATTCTTGGAACACTTGGAGGACAAACAGGGTTAAACCTGGTAGTTGAGTTATCAAATGCAGGAATTCTTGAACAAAATAATGTTGAAATCTTAGGAACTGCGTTGGATGCCATAGAAAAAGCAGAAGATAGAGAATTATTTAAAAACTTAATGTTGGAATTAGGACAACCGATTCCAGAAAGTTTAATTGTACATACAGTAGAAGAAAGTATTAAATTCGCAAATGAAATCGGATACCCAGTAGTTGTTCGTCCAGCATTCACACTTGGAGGAACTGGTGGTGGATTCGCTAAAAGTGATGTTGAATTAGCAGATATTGCTAAAAACGGATTAAAATTATCTCCAGTAACTCAATGTTTAATAGAAAAAAGTATTGCTGGATTTAAAGAAGTAGAATACGAAGTAATGCGTGATAACAATGATAATGCAATTGTTGTTTGTAACATGGAAAACGTAGACCCAGTAGGAATTCATACAGGAGATTCTATTGTTGTTGCTCCCGTGCAAACATTAAGCGATCGTGAAAATCAAATGCTTAGAAATGCAAGTTTAAGAATTATACGTGCCCTTAAAATTTGTGGAGGATGTAATGTACAATTAGCATTAGATCCACATAGTTTCAATTACTTTGTTATTGAAGTAAATCCTCGTGTATCACGTTCAAGTGCATTGGCATCAAAAGCAACAGGATATCCAATTGCTAAGATAGCTGCTAAAATTGCAGTAGGACTTACATTAGACGAAATTATTAATCCAATCACAAAAACAAGTTATGCTTGTTTTGAACCAAGTATTGATTATATTGTAACTAAATTACCTAGATTCCCATTTGATAAATTTCCTAAGGCAGATCGTCGTTTAGGAACGCAAATGAAAGCGACAGGAGAAATCATGTCGATTGGAACAAGCTTTGAAGAAAGTTTATTAAAAGGAATTCGTTCAATTGAATTAAAAATGGATCATATGGAATGGCATGAATTACCATTAGACGAAGAAAGTTTATGGACGAAAGTTGATCAACGTGATGATGAACGTTTGTTAGCTATCATGAACTTATTAAGACTAGGAATTAGTGTTGACAGAATTAATAAATTCACTAAAATCGATAAATTTTTCTTACATAAGTTAGTTCATATTGTAGAATTAGAAACGACATTAAAAGCAAATAAAAATGATATCGCTACATTGAAACTATGTAAAAAATATGGATTCTCTGATTCATACATCGCAAGAACATGGGATGTAAAAGAGAGTGAAATAGCAAGTACTAGAAGATTGAACAACATTGTTCCAGTATACAAAATGGTTGATACATGTGCAGGAGAATTCGCTAGTGAAACTCCATACTTCTATTCTACTTATGCAGACGAAAACGAATCTTATAAAACTGATAAAAAATCAGTAGTTGTATTAGGAAGTGGACCAATTCGTATTGGTCAAGGGGTAGAGTTTGATTATGCTACAGTACATTGTGTACAAACCTTGAGAGAAATTGGATATGAAGCAATCGTAGTTAATAACAATCCTGAAACAGTATCTACGGATTTCTCAATTAGTGATAAATTATACTTTGAACCATTAACAACAGAAGATGTAATGCACATTATTGACTTAGAACAACCAGTTGGAGTAATCGTACAATTTGGTGGTCAAACAGCAATTAATTTAGCAGAATCACTACAAGATAATGGAATTAAAATATTAGGAACAACAATTGAAGATATTGATCGTGCTGAAGATCGTTATGAATTTGAAGCGATGCTTAGAAAATTAGACATCCCTCAACCATTAGGAAAAACAGCAGTGAATGTAGAAGAAAGTATTGAAATTGCGAATCATATCGGGTATCCAGTATTAGTTCGTCCATCATATGTATTGGGTGGTAGAGCAATGGAAATCGTACATAATGACGCAGACTTAGAAGTATATATGACGAATGCAATGAAAGAAATTTCTCATGATGCACCGATCTTAGTAGATAAATATATTGTAGGAAAAGAAGTAGAAACAGATGCTATATGTGACGGAAAAACAGTATTTATTCCTGGAATTATGGAACATGTTGAACGTGCTGGAGTCCATTCAGGTGATTCAATTTCTGTATACCCAACACAAACACTATCTCAAGAAATCAAAGATAAAATTGTTGAATATACAACACGTATTGGTAAAGGATTTAACTTCGTAGGGTTATATAATATTCAATTTATTGTAGATAGAAACGATGATGTATTTGTCTTAGAAGTAAACCCAAGAAGTTCAAGAACGGTACCGTTCTTATCGAAAATCACAGGTGTAGCAATGTCTAATGTAGCAACACGTGCTGTAATGGGAGAAAGCTTAGAAGAACAAGGATATTATGAAGGTGTACAAGCTGAACCAAACAGAGTGTTTGTAAAAGCACCAGTATTCTCATTCGCTAAACTAAGAAGTGTAGATACTACATTAGGACCTGAAATGAAATCTACTGGAGAGAGTTTAGGTGGAGATACAACGTTTGAAAAAGCAATTTATAAAGCATTAGTTGCGAGTGGAGTTAAATTCCCAACACATGGAAATGTATTAATGACAATTGCTGATGAAGATAAAGTAGAAGCACTAGACTTAGCAAGAAGATTTGATACTTGTGGGTATGGAATTATGGCGACGAGTGGAACTGCTAAATTATTAAGAGAACATAATATTAATGTAATCGAAGTTGGTAAAGTAGATGCAACTGAAAACTCAGTAATTGATGTAATTATTGAAGGACAAGTAAACTATGTAATCAACACAATGTCACAAGATAAAAATACCGCAAATGATGGATTCTTAATTAGAAGATTCTCAGCAGAAAATGGAATCTCATGTTTAACAAGTTTAGATACTGCGAACATTATTGTAAAAGTAATTGAGATGTTATCGTTTAGTGCGATTTCAATGAATGAATTGGAGAAATAGTATGAGAGAAGATATCGGAATCATCCAAAGCAATATTAAAATTGCTTTGGATACTTATAAAATGGTAATCAAAAGTAATCTTGGACAAGAAATGAAGCCAGGACAATTTGTAAATATTAAAGTAAATGGTTGTATGCTTAGAAGACCGATAAGTATTAATAATATTGAAAATGAAACGTATACGATTATTTATAAAGTAGTAGGTGAAGGTACTGAAATTCTTGCACAAGCAAAATCAAATGATACACTTGATGTGTTAGGACCGTTAGGTAGTGACTTTCCGATTCATGAAGACCAAGACAATATATTGCTAGTCGGTGGAGGAGTTGGTGTTCCCCCATTGTATGAAGTAGCTAAAAGATATAAAGCATTGCATAAAGATGTTGCAGTTGTATTAGGATTTAATGATTTAGCATCTCTGTTTTATGAATCAGAATTCAAAGCCCTAGGTTGTCGTGTATTTATTGCAACAATGGATGGAAGTTTTGGAGATCGGAAGAGCACACGTCTGAACTCCAG
>CAMQRS010000058.1 GCA_947036815.1 uncultured Erysipelotrichaceae bacterium | reverse complement strand
ATGTTAGTTGATTGTTAGTGATATCTAAAGCATTTAACATAGTATTCTGTGTCACATCTAGTTCTGTTAATTGATTATTCGATACACCTAACAGAGCTAACAATAAGTTTTTTGTCACATCTAGTTCTGCCAGTCTATTATCATTTACATTTAACGAGACTAACTGTAGATTCTGTATTACATCTAGTTTTGTTAGTTGGTTGAATGATACATCTAATTCCTTTAACTCAATATTCTGTGTTACGTCTAGTTCTGTTAGTTGGGTTTCTTCACACCACAAATTGACTAACTTAGTATTCTGTGTCACATCTAGTTCCTCTAGTGAAGATTCAGCGACATCTAAAATAGTTAACATAGTATTCTGTGTCACGTCTAGTGATGTTAGTGGGTTGCTAGATGCATCCAACTCTGTTAACTGTGTAAAATGTTGAATTCCTTCTAAACTTGATATCTCTTCATAATACAAATCTAAAGTTGTGCAATCTTGAATTTTCCGTACATCTTTATCAGTTAATTGATATTTATCCATCAATCCATCAGTTTTACCCAACACCTCAATTGCTACATAATTTCTAAACTGAGAGTCAGGAAATGCTTGCAATAGGGTAGCTCCTGCTAACTCGCCTACCGTTTTTGTTTCTATTATTGCCGTCTCTTCTGATTCCGTTGGTTCTTCAATTCCTTGCATTGCAAACACACTAGTATGGCTACTCGTTGTCATTGCTATAATTAACGCAAATGATAATATCATATATTTTTTTATTTTGTTCATATATGTCTCCTTGTTTCTTTCATTATAGCTTATATGCTATTGTAAGTCTTCATTTAAATCAAGGAATGAATTTATATGATACATAAAGATTATTGTACCAACCTTTTGTTTCTTGAATGAGTATACAAGTTACTCTACGTACCAAAAAAAACTCCTCTGTCTATCGAGGAGTTTCTAAAGTATTCTTAGCTAATTGCTTCTAAGATAGCTTCCACTTCTTCTTTACAACATACGATGTATTCCCCGTTTGGTAGTACTGAAAAGTTAACGCTATTTCTTGTTGAAGTTGGATCTTTCACCATTTTTTTACATGAAGCGTGTATTTGTGTTACTCCTGCACGTTCTAAGATATAAGTAGCATTGCTTGATTTAACTCCACAACCTGCTAATACTTCAATTTTAGTCCCATATAATTCTACCATAGCTTTTATTTTATTCGCACCTTCTGCTGCATTTAATTTTGAACCACTAGTAAGGACACGATCTACTCCACAGCTTATGATTGCTGCAAATGCCTTTTGATAATCATGTGATACATCAATCGCACGATGAAACACGGCTGTTTTACCATAACTATGAATTAAGTCTACCATATTTTTAGTAGCTTCAATATCTACAGCTCCTACTTCATTTAAGAACCCGAATGCAAGTCCGTCCGCTTTATTTTCTAGCATTAGTTTTGCATCTTCAAACATCATTTCTATATCTGTTTCTTGGTAACAAAATCCTGCACCTCTTGGGCGAATCATACAAATTACTTCTAAGTTTGTATCAGCTTTTATTTTCTTTAATACACTTATTGAAGGTGTTAACCCTCCAATACTTAATGCTGAATTCAATTCTATTCTCGTTGCTTTTGCTTCATGTGCTTGTAATGCATCATAATAACTTCCACAACATACTTCTAATATGTTATTCATATAAATTGTTTCCCTCTTTATCTATTGCTATGGTTGCTGGAAAATCAACAACTTCTAGCTTTTGGATTGCTTCTGCCCCTAATTCTTCAAAAGCTACTAATTGTGCACTCTTTACACATTGTCCTAGTAGAGCTCCCGCTCCTCCTATGGCTACCATATATGCCGCTTGGTTCGATTTAATACTATCTACCACTTCTTGTGAGCGATAACCTTTTCCAATACTTACACTCATTCCCAACTCATACATACGTGGTGTATACATGTCCATACGTAAACTCGTCGTAGGTCCTGCACTGCCAAATATCTTTCCTTTGGGTGTAGGTGTGGGGCCTACATAATAAATACATGCATCTTTCAAATCTAATGGTAATGTCTCATTACGATCAAGCATCTCACTTAAACGTTTATGAGCTGCATCTCTAGCCGTATAGATAGTCCCACTAATATACACTAAATCTCCTGCCTTTAATACACTTAATTTTTCTTTTGTGATAGGTGTTTGTAATTTAATCATCTATAGTACCACCTTTGCATGTCTAGTCACATGACATGATATATTCACAGCACAAGGCATTCCTGCAATATGTGTAGGAAAGTATTCCACATTTATTTTTAATACAGAAGTATCTCCTTTTAATCCTTGAGGTCCTATATTTAATTCATTTGCTAATACTAATAGTTCATTTTCTAATTGTGCATATCTAGGATCTGCATTGCTACTTTCACAACTTCTTAAGGTTGCTTTTTTTGCTAGTACTGCGGCATAGTCAAAAGTTCCACCCAATCCAACTCCTACCACCATGGGTGGACAAGCGTTTGGACCTGCTTTTTTAATCGCTGCAATCACTGCTTCTTTTACCCCATTTACTCCCTGTGCAGGCTTCAACATTGTAATCGTAGACATGTTTTCACTACCAAATCCTTTAGTTCCTATTTCTAGTTCTACTTCAGTTCCTGCTACGATACTCGTATAGATAATACATGGTGTATTATTTTTCGTATTGATGCGATCGAATACTGGTTCTTCTACAATAGATTTACGTAAGTATCCTTCTTCATATCCTAAGGCAACTCCTTCATTAATGGCGTCTGTTAATAACCCATCTGTGAAGTGTACTTCTTGTCCAATCGTAAGGAATACGATAACCATTCCTGTATCTTGGCAAATAGGTATTTTTTCTCTTGCTGCTATTTCACTATTTTTGATTAATAGTTCTAATGTTTCTTTTCCTATTTTACTAGTTTCATTAATTGCTGCTTCTTTTATCTTTTTATCGATATCTCTTGGATAATAAAAGTTTACTTCTTGAACTAATTCTTTTATTTTATCACGTAGAATATGTACACTTACTTCTCTCATTATTTTACTTCTTTCTCATATTCTTCCATCACTGCTTTGGCAACTACTTTTGATACTTCTTTATTAAATACTTCTGGTATGATGTAGTCTTCATGTAATTCTTCATCACTGATGATTGAAGCAACTGCTTTTGCTGCTGCTACTTTCATCTCTTCTGATATATTTGAAGCACGACAATCAAGTGCTCCTCTAAAGATTCCTGGGAATACTAATACATTATTAATTTGGTTTGGAAAATCACTTCTTCCGGTAGCTACGACTCTAGCTCCCCCTAATTTTGCTTCGGTTGGCATAATTTCTGGTACTGGATTTGCCATCGCAAATACAATGGCATCACTGTTCATTGTCGCCACCATTTCTTTGGTTAGTATATTGGGTGCACTCACTCCAATAAACACGTCTGCTCCTTGCATTACTTGCGCTAGGTTTCCATCTAAATGTTCTGGATTTGTCACTTGTGCCATTTGTGTTTGCACAGGGTTCATATTTATTTGTGCTGGGTGAATCGATCCAATACGATCGACTAATGTGATATTCTTCGCATGAAACAACATTAATAAACGACAGATAGAAATACCTGCACTTCCTGCCCCATTAATGATTATTTTTACATCTTCAAATGATTTATTTACTAGTTTCAATGCATTGATTAATCCTGCACATACCACGATTGCTGTCCCATGTTGATCATCATGAAATACTGGTATATCTAATTCTTCCTTTAATCTGCGTTCAATCTCAAAACATCTAGGTGCTGAGATATCTTCTAGATTAATTCCTCCAAAGGTAGGAGCCATATATTTCACTGTTTTAATTATTTCTTCTA
This sequence comes from uncultured Erysipelotrichaceae bacterium, assembly GCA_947036815.1. Lineage (GTDB taxonomy): Bacteria > Bacillota_I > Bacilli_A > Erysipelotrichales > Erysipelotrichaceae > CAMQRS01. The sequence continues at coordinate 3,482 of CAMQRS010000058.1, read as the reverse complement.
CATCTTGTGTATCTAAACAAATAGGAAAGGCGTCAATGTTGGCAAATTCTTTAAACAACACTGCTTTTCCTTCCATGACTGGAATTGCTGCTTTAGGACCAATATTCCCCAACCCTAATACCGCACTTCCATCACTCACCACAGCAACTAAGTTTCCTTTTGATGTGTATTTGTATACTTCTTCTTCATTCTTATGTATTTCAATACAAGGTTGAGCAACTCCCGGTGTGTAAGCCACGCTTAGGTCTGCCATTGTTTCTACCTTCATTTTAGAAATTACTTCAATTTTCCCTTTTTTTGCTGCATGTTCTACTAATGCCTTCGTATATATATCGCTCATAGTATCTCCTTTTATTTTTTTCTTACATATTATATCATAAAAACTTCAATATCTTTCACATAAAAACCCTTTATCTAAATTCAGACAAAGGGTGTTACTGGTATCATATCTTCTATATTATTCCGTTCTCAATGCAATTACTGGATCTTTCTTAGCTGCTTTTTTGGCTGGCAATAATCCTCCAACAACTGTAATGATACTACTAATCGCAATCAATACTCCTCCTGCTGATAGCGGTAATGTCACCACTAGTGAAGTATCGTCTAATACATTTTGTACTATATTGGTGATTGGGATATTCAATAATATGGTAATCACAATTCCTAGTGTTCCTGAACACAGTCCAATAATGATTGTTTCAGCATTAAATACTTGAGAAATATTTTTCTTAGAAGCTCCTAGCGCTCTTAACACTCCAATTTCTTTCGTTCTTTCCATCACTGAAATATGTGTAATAATTCCAATCATAATACATGATACAACTAACGAAACTGCAACAAAGGCAATTAACACATATGAAATAACATCAATCATTGACGTCATTGAAGCAGTCATTTCTGCCACAAAGTCTGTATAGATTATTTGGTTATCTGTTGTCGCTTGTTCATTGTATTCCTCAATCACTTGAGAAATCATTTCTTTGTTTTCAAATGTATCTGTATAAATATTAATTGTCGTTGGTGCTTCATAACTAATATTTCCAAATTCACTTAGATTTTTTTCATATGTTGTAGTCCCTAAGTATTGATCATAAATCCCAACTAATAATTCTTCATCTGGATCACTTAATAACCATTGGTCTAACATCGCTGCTAAACTTTCATCGCTCTTGGGAGCTTGTCCCATACTTGGTGATGTTTGTGCACCAGAACTTGCCATCATTAATGAATAGAAAGAGGCTTTGCTTTTGGTATCTAATCCACTCAAGTATGCTTTCATATCGATTGCTTTTTGGGCATCACTTGTTGCTTCAAATCCAAATCCTGTTAATACATTAATTTCTGGAGTTGCTTTTTGAGCTTGTACTACTGCACTATTGCTTGCTTCTTCAATAACATAATCAGTCAATAGTGTTGTATATCCTACACTTGTTGAACTAGAAATACTACTAGTTTCTCCATTAGGTTTTACTACCCCTACTATTTTAAGTGGTGTACTTTGTGTTACAAACTCACTATTTAATGAGATATCTTCCTCACTTAAGTACGTGAATACACCTTGTTCATTTTCTATGAATCTACGACTTGCGCTCATCATATATAATTCATGGTTTAATACTTCATCGTAATCCCATACGATTTCGCTTACTTCTTCATCTCGTTCAATTTGATTTGCGATATCTTTATATTCTTGTTCATTCATTAATCCTAGTTGGTATAACGTATCCATTGATATTGAATTGTTTCTATCCACAAACAATACTACTTCATTGTATGCTTCAGGCCATGCACCGGCTACTACATCGTATCCGCCACTTAATAACGGACTCACTACTTCTTCATCGTGTTTCGCTAACTCAGAAAAGTTACTTGCTCCCTTTGCCGAGTTTCCGCCCATCATCATTGATTCCATTGGATTATTCGAATCCATACCATACATTAAATTCTCTGAATTTAACAATTCTGTCGCATTTGCATTACTATTTACTAACGTATTCTCATCATCATAAGAGAAGACTGAAAAATCTAGCATATATGAGTACGTAATTCCGTTCTCTCCTAAATACTGGTCTACTCCATTCTTTTCATCTTCTAAGTATGCTTTAAAGTCACTTAGGTTATTTGTGACACTAATATCATTTGTCATCTGCAATACATCATAGTTTGGATATACTGCATCTGTATCATTCTTATCTTCTTCACTATACATATCATGATTCATCATTGCCGACATATCAATTGATTCTTCTTGAATAGAAATAGGATACGATGCCATTGTATCTTTTTGTAAGTTTTCAATATACGTATTTACTCCATTAGATAAAGATAAGATCAAGGCAATCCCAATAATTCCTATAGAACCTGCAAATGAGGTAAGCAAAGTTCTACTTTTCTTTGTTTTTAAATTATTAAAACTCAATGCAAACGATGTCTTAAATGACATTTTTGCTTTACTTAAATTACGCTCAACTACTGGTGTCGTTGCTGCTACAAATGGGTTACTATCACCTTCTACTTGTCCATCTTTTAAGTTAATTATACGAGTTGAGTATTCTTGGGCTAATTCTGGATTGTGTGTGACCATTATAACTAGACGATCTTTGGCGACCTCTCTTAATAAGTCCATGATTTGTACACTTGTTTGTGTATCTAATGCTCCTGTTGGTTCATCAGCAAGTAATATATCTGGGTTGTTTACTAAAGCTCTCGCGATGGCAACACGTTGCATTTGTCCCCCTGACATTTGGTTTGGACGCTTATGCAAGTGGTTTTCTAACCCTACTTTAGTTAAGGCTTCTGTTGCACGAACTTTACGTTCGTTTTTACTAATTCCACTTATTGTTAATGCAAGTTCAACATTAGATAAGACAGTTTGGTGAGGAATTAAGTTATAGCTTTGAAAGACAAATCCGATGGTATGATTACGATAGGTATCCCAATCACTGTCTTTATAATTCTTAGTCGATCTACCATTGATGATTAAATCTCCATTATCATAACTATCTAAGCCTCCTACTATATTTAACATTGTTGTCTTTCCAGACCCACTTTGTCCTAATATAGAAACAAACTCATTATCTCTAAAACATAAGCTTACGTTATTTAACGCTTGTTGAATAAGGTCTCCTGTTTTATATTGTTTTGAAATCCCTTTTATTTGTAACATGAACATGCTCCTTTTCATTATTTCATCCATTTTACCATAGATATATACAGTGGATACCGTTTCTTACGTGAACTTAGAGCGAATTTTTACTGAAGCCTACAAATATCGTAAGAATTTACTTGGTATACTTTTATCACATGTTGTACTTCATGCTCAGTTGGATTAACCCTCTTAGTTATTCACACAAAATGAATCTTTAATCATATTCTCTCTTTCAATACTTATGAATAAAGAAAAAAGAGAATTGCTTCTCTTTCTTATTGAAGTGAACCCAATTTATTGGACATATTAATAAGTATATGAGGAATGATTTCTG
>CAMQRS010000057.1 GCA_947036815.1 uncultured Erysipelotrichaceae bacterium | reverse complement strand
GTATTGAATCCCTACAATCACGCATAAGGCACCACCTAAAGAATGACCAGTGGTTTGGATGATTTTATATCCGTCATTGATTAATTCATCAACAAACGTATTTGCACTTTGCATATAACGAGAATGCGGCTTAATTCCTTTTATTCCTATTCTACAACCATTCGTTACAATATCTTTAAGTGTTTGTAACCAGGTATTATTTAGGTTCGTTCCAGCAAATCCAAGGGTTAATAAACCAGTTCTTTTATCTGAAAAAGCACAACCACTGGAACTGTATTTATGATCAAAAAATGCACGAATGAAAATAAGATGAATCGGGAACTGCCCTGTTTTCTGTAAGTTCATTATTTCATTAGAAATATAACTGTTTGATTTCCTTTCATATAACCAACTCTCTATCTTATAACTTATTTCAGCGATATAGACTGAATCTATCATCTTTGTTGGTAGGTATAATTCATTGAAATTGTTGCTTTCATCAATTCCTCCATTGCGCTTAGTCGCTTTTGATATTCTTATAGGTATACTATGAATATCGACTATTAAGAGTTCCTTTATATAATAAAAAAAGCGAATATATCGCTTTTGGTGTTCTGTTTATGTCTTTACTTTAAATACTCTAAATATGATTTCCCTTTAAGGGAGTTGTCATCTAGTTGGAAATTATGTGCAATCGTTTGAGCAACTACACAGAAATCATCACTTATTGGCAATAATCCACTTCCGTTAAAAGAAGTGCTGTAAAAGATAACTGGAATGTATTCCCTCGTATGATCACTGCCTGTATAGGTAGGATCATTTCCATGGTCTGCACAAAGTATTAGTAAATCATCACTTCGTAACGTTTCTATTAATGTACCTAGTTGCTCATCAAATGATTGTAACTGTTTCATATAACCAACGGGATCTCTTCGATGTCCCCATAGACTATCAAAATCAACTAAATTGGTAAAACATAAGCCACTGAAATTTTCTTTTTCAGCAATTTCAATTGTCTGTTGCATTCCATGTATTGAACTATCGGAATGGTAGGATTTTGTTAATCCACTTAAATTAAAAATATCACCTATCTTCCCTACTCCAATAACCTCGTAATTAGAATCTTGTAACTCATTTAAAAGTGTAGGAACAGATGGATCTAACGCATAGTCTTTACGATTACTCGTTCTAACAAATGTTGTCGCATCTTCTCCTAGAAAAGGGCGCGCAATAACTCTACCAATCAGATAAGGGTCATGACTACAAATCTCTCTAGCTGCTTCACATACTTGATATAGACGATCCAATCCAAAATGCGTTTCATGAGCTGCTATTTGAAGGACAGAATCAGCAGATGTATACAAAATCAACTCTCCAGTTGAAATGTGTTGTTCCCCTAGTTCCTGTATTATATGGGTTCCACTTGCTGCTTTATTCCCTATGAATTTCACCTGCATTTGTTGTTCAATTAACGCAATCAACGCCTTAGGAAATCCTGTATCTGTATACGTTTGAAAAGGATGTGTGGTATGTAGTCCCATCAATTCGTAATGGCCACAAATTGTATCTTTACCCGCACTTTTTTCGTTTGCTTTCAAATAATATCCATCAGGCATATTCGCAGGTTTATTATGAGGAACACAATGCAAATTCATTAATCCTAATTTAGTTAAATGAGTTAACTTCAAGTCTCCACATGCTCTCGCTATATTCCCTAACGTATCAACGTTGTGGTCGTTATATGCTGGCGCATCACTTAATGAACCAACTCCTAATGAGTCTATTACGACACAAAATATTCTATTGTATTTCATCATTTTATATCCTTTCCTTTATTCATTGGGTGAGCATTTAAGTATATTTCCTTTATCTTATCAATTTGTAAATGTGTATATAATTGAGTAGTGCTAATATCACTATGTCCCAATAATTCTTGTACACTTCTTAAATCAGCCCCCCCTTCCAATAAATGAGTGGCATAACTATGCCTAAAACTATGTGCTGAAATAGATTTATTCAAGCTTGTAGATAGCGCACGTTGCTTAATCATTTTATCTATATATTGACGAGTGGTTTGATTCCCTCTTTTATTTATAAACAAATAATTCAATCGATTGTGATTCCATTCTTTTCGGACTGTATTTATGTATGTAGTAAGACAAGTGATACTAATATCATTCAATACCACGATTCTTTCTTTATTTCCTTTTCCTAATACTTTAACCATTTTTTCTTTAATGTGAATTTGATTCATAGTTATATTACAAGTTTCGGATACTCGTAAGCCACATCCATACAATACTTCTAAGAGGCAGCGATGATACAGTGAAACATCCCCGTTATCTTCAGTAAATTCAATGATTGTATTTACTTCTTCTTTTGTTAAATAGATTGGTAAATGTAATCCTAGCTTACTTCCTTGTAAATATAATGTAGGATCATAAATACTAGGGTATTCACAAGTGATATAACGATGAAAAGCACGTATTGCTACCACATATCGATTGATTGTGTTAGTTTTACATGCATGTGATCTTTCTAATAAATAGTGTTCTATATTTATGATTTCAATGTCATTCATATCTTCTATCTTTAAGTTATATAAATAAGTGACATACTCTTTTAAATCACTTTCATATGCACTGATAGTATGGATTGATTTTTGTTCAATCACATGAATTGCATAAATATATTCTTCAATTGCTTCTTTTATTTTCATTAGGTACCTACATTAAGTATATCATAAGTTTTGAAAGAAACGTATACATTCGATTCCAATGCTTGCTTTAAAATACGAAGATAAGAATACTAATATGATTGTAACAATTAATATATTCAATGTTTTATTCATTGTTTTTTGGAAATTAATCACGGCATTGCTTTTCATACATTTAAATGTATATTTACTTAGTTCTAAACTATAAATACTAGTAATATAAAAGGCTAGTAAATCAAAGATCATTTGGGGTATAAATACGATGATAATACCTAGTATTCCTTTAAACCCATATGTGAACATAAATAATGCACAAGAAAACCCCAGTTGTAATCCCTTGGTATAGATAATAAAGGATATGATTGGCATACCTATATAGGTAGTGGCCAGCATCAATAGAAGTAACACGATAAATAATTGCATCATAAATTGATTTACAAAGTAATTTTCATATCCATCAATATCAATTAATACACTCATATAACTATTTAGATTGCTTTGATCAAGCTGTGTTATGTATTTGGATAAATATAATCCGATAATAAATCCACTAATAATTAATATGTTAAAAAAGAAAAAAGATTGATAGCTTTGCTTATTTGTTTTTATTTTTTTCATTGTTTCACCTGTTGTATTATATGTGGTGAATACCATTTTAGACCAAAAAAAAAGCGGAACATAGTTCGCTATTTTTTTTCTTCTAATAAACTAGATGCATATGTTAAATACGGTTTATCCAATAGTTTATTTAATTCGTTTAACACATTTATTTTAGGATGTTCTTCTTGAAATATATTCATTTGAACTATTTGCTTATTATTGCTTTGCAAACTCCCTAATGATATTCCCAAGTGGCGTACTGGGACACCAGAATAATGTTGATCAAAGATGGTCATCGCAAACTCATAAATGGTGTGTGCATCTTCAATTAAGGTAGGTGCGTTCATCGAACGAATACAGTTCTTAAAATCATAGTAACGAATGGAAATGGATATTAACTTACCAGATACTTTTTCATCCATCGCTCGATTTGCTAATGACTTAGATAATCGCTCAAATATTGCTTGTATTTCATTGTAATCACTGACATCATTTTGCATTGTTGTTGATTGTGAAATAGATTGAACACTTCGATTAAATACTAAGGTATCACTACCTTGACCTCTTGCGTTGTGTATGATACTTAATCCATGTTTACCTAATAACTTAATGAGTAGCACTTCATTATCTGGATTCGCTATATCATAAATTGTTTCTATTCCATGAAATTTTAAATTGGGAGCCCCTTTTTTTCCAATTCCAAACATTTCATCTATTGATAGTGGCCATAGTTTATAAGACAATTCAGATTTTCTAAGTACAGTAATGCCCATTGGCTTTTTCATATCACTTGCCATCTTAGCTAGAAACTTATTACTAGCTACACCGATACTACAAGACAATCCTATTTCATCAAATAATTTCTTTTGAATTTCCCAAGCTAAATCCAAGGGACGAGAATATTGTTTGATTAATTCACTGACATCTACATAGCATTCATCAATGCTTGCTATTTCAATATAAGGACTATACGTACGAATAAATGCAAAGAATTTTTTTGATAGTGTTTCATACCAAGCCATATCCCCTTTGAGTACGATAAGACTTGGACATAATTTCATTGCTTGAAAGAGAGGCATTGCACTTTTTACGCCATAAGCGCGCGCTTCATAACTAGCTGTACAAACAACACTTCTTTTACTAAGTCCTCCTACAGCGAGTGGTAACCCCGCAAGTGTAGGGTCTTTGACCACTTCAGCACTGGCGAAAAATGAATTTAAATCAATATGAAATATAACTTTAGCCATACAGTACCTCACGTCTGTATCAAGTATAATCAATTCTAATTTAATTGTCTAGCGATAAGAGAAACTTACTTGTCTTTGTTGAGTTACCTTATGTTTTAATCTTAATTTATCTGATAACATCGCGATAAACTCAGAGTTTGTAGGTTTTGCTTTGCTTGCACTAATCGTATATCCAAAGATATCATCAATCGCATCAATATTACCTCTATTCCAAGCTACTTCTATTGCATGTCGAATTGCTCTTTCAACTCTACTCGCTGTTGTTTGATAATTTTTAGCTATCTCCGGATATAATATTTTAGTGATTTGCCCCAAGTAATCAATATCAAAATATGTCTTTTCAATTGCTGTTCGTAAGTACATATATCCCTTTATATGTGCTGGAATTCCAATCTCATGTAATAAATCACTAATTTCACTTTGTAATTCACACTTATATTGATCACTACTACTAGTATCGTTTAACTTTAAATTAATAAATTGCCCACTTTCTACGATGTTTACCCCTTGCACATGTAGCGTATGTAATTTATCAATTAACTGTGTCACTAAGAATGGTTTCATTAATATATAGGAAACAGAAAACTCATTGATTTGAGAAATCATTAATTCATTGATAAAAGGAGTGGTACATATGATGTGTCCTACTTTTATATGATTTAGTTTCAATGCTTTTAACACATCTATTCCGTCTTTCTTAGGCATAATTAAATCCAATATTAAGATATCAATCTTTTGATTACGTAGTTCTAAAATACAATTTTCCCCATTACTTGCACTTCCTACAACCATATATTCTGTAAACTTTTGTAATTCCCTCTTAATTTCATGAACAACCTCCAGGTTGTCATCTACAATATACACGCTTTTTTTACTCATTTTTACTTCCTCCACAATTAAATTATAGAATATTTACTACCATAAATTGTATATTTACGTTAAATAATGAAAATATAGACAAAATAAGTGTCTATATGAACTAAAAAAATGACAAATTTTAACCTATTCTATTGGTATTTGTCATTTTTTGTAGATTCATAAGTTCTAGTTATATACATTCACTTTTAATATTGCATCCAAATTATTTAACTCATTCAGTACGTTTTCAATATTTTTATGATCAACATCCACCATCGTATAGGCATACTCACCTTGCGATTTATTGATCATATTTTCAATATTCAATCCTCCGTTAGAGATGATATTTGATATTTGAGCTAACATATTTTTAATGTTTTTATGAAAACATGTAATTCTTGTATTCGTTCCTCTTTCCAATGTGATATTAGGTAAGTTAATTGAATTGACAATATTTCCGTTTTCTAAATAGTCCTTCATTTGTTTCACAGCCATTATTGCACATTTTTCCTCTGATTCAGGTGTTGAGGCTCCTAAATGTGGTAAACAAATACATTTTTTTTGATGCAGTACTTTTTCAGTTGGAAAGTCCGTGACATAGTGTTTTATTTTTCCTTCCTGTAATGCAAGAACCATAGCATCATCATCGACTAAACCAGCTCTTGAAAAGTTTAATACACACGCATCACTCTTCATTTTTGCAAGTGCTACAATATCAATGATGTGCTTCGTCTCTTTTGATAAAGGCACATGGATACTTATAAAATCACAGTTCCGAAAGATCGTATCTATTGATTTCGTATATTGTACATCTTTTGATAGTTGCCATGCATTTTGTAGTGACATAAAAGGATCAAATCCAATTACATTCATATCTAGTTGTAATGCGGTATTTGCTACTTTGACTCCAATCGCTCCTAATCCAATGACACCTAAGGTTTTATTGGCAAGTTCACATCCAACAAAATTTTTCTTTTCTTGTTCCACTAGTTCGGCAATTCCTTGTGTTTGTTTTACTCCGTTAATCCATTGAATCGCAGCTACACTAGGTCGAGCACTTAAAAACATAGAAGATAGTACTAACTCTTTAACTGCGTTCGCATTAGCTCCAGGAGTGTTGAACACAACGATTCCCTTCTTTGAACATTCTTCTATTGGTATATTATTGGTACCAGCTCCAGCTCTTGCTATTGCTTTTAAATTGGCATGTAATTCAATATCATGTAAATTCGCACTACGCACTAAGATTCCATCTTCTTGATCCATTTGTTCATCATACTTAAATAAATGATCAGGAAATAACTTTAATCCTTCATTCGCAATTTTATTATATAGTTTAATGTGGCGCATTTGTGTTCTCCTTTTCAAATTGTTGCATTAATAATACTAATGCTTCTACTCCTTCATAACTCATCGCATTGTATATACTTGCACGCATACCACCAACGCTTCGATGTCCTTTTATATTTATAATCCCAGATTGAGCAGCCAATGCAATAAACTGTTTATCAAGTTCATCATTCCCGGTGATAAATGGAACATTCATTAATGAGCGATCCTCTTTAACAACGGTTCCTTTGAACAGAATAGAGTTATCTAAGTAATCATATAGTAAGTTCGCCTTTTTCTCATTGTATTCTTTCATTGCTTGTAAGCCACCTATTTCTTCTTCAATCCATGTTAGCATCAAATTACACATATAGATTGCATACGTAGGAGGTGTATTATATAAACTATCATTATCGATGTAATTTTTATAAGACATCATACTTGGAAGATTCTTATCAACTTTTTGAATTAGATCTTCGCGAACGATAACAATGGTAACTCCAGCACCACCCAAGTTTTTTTGTGCTCCCGCAAAGATAAGTCCATACTTACTTACATCTACAGGTTCACTACAGATACAACTAGAGAAATCAGCAACAATAGGTGCATCACAAACGGGTAATTGTTGGTACTTTGTTCCATAGATAGTGTTGTTTTCACATATATATAAATAATCTATATCCTTGTCTATTGTATCCACTTTTGGAATGTAATTATGCGTTGTATCAGCACTGTTGGCAATGATTTTACACTCACATACTTTACAAATCTCTTCATATGCTTTCTTACTCCA
>CAMQRS010000056.1 GCA_947036815.1 uncultured Erysipelotrichaceae bacterium | reverse complement strand
GAATAAGATTCAATGCTATATGGTAATGCTTAATGAAGGTATGGACCCTGATGATATGCTTAAAAATGATAAGGAAAAATTATTAGAACTTGTGGAAACCAAGGAAGGTATTCTTGATTATTTACTATATGAAAATATTGATACAAATAATTTTGAAACGTTTGACAGATTTATAGTGCAGTATTTAAACGTCTTAAAAAGCGAAAATAATGTTCTAGCAGATGAATTTTACTTATCTAAACTAGCTAAAAAAATAAATATTGATGTAAATGTATTGAAGAATAAATATCAATCTTTAAATGGTGATATTAAAATCACCACTAAAGTTAAACAAGAAAGTAAGCGAGTTGCTGCGAAAATAAGTGATAGAAAAGTCATGATTCACTTAAAAGTAAAAAACAAACTTGATTATAAAAATGAAGTAACAGTAAACTACGACAGATTAAGTGAGAGTGAAAAAGTTATTGTCTTTAATAAAAATAATTTTGATATGAGTCGAGCAGATATGTTAAAAAATTATATTTCTCAAAAGGGAGTTGTATTAGAAACTATTATGACATTGGTGAATTATGAAAATGTGGATTTACATGTACAAAGAGCAGCTAATGAAGTGTGTGCATCTTGCGCTGACTCTTTAGATATAGATCCTACTAATATGGAGTATATAGCATTTTTGCATAAGGATACTAAACATCCACATGTACATTTGCAAATGTATCAGCGAGAAACATATTTAGATAATTATAAATTATCATCTAAATTAGTAGAAGATTTAACAAAAAAAGTAACAGAAAATATGGAAAGTTCTATATTTGAATTTGCTCAAAAAATAAGTATATAAAGAAAAGAGGAAAACAAAATGTATAATGTAATAAAAAATATAAGTCTAGCATCACCAGAGGGGAATTTGATAAGTATTATTAATCAAGTTGCAGCCTCTGTTACAGCAGTATTATCAGCTTTAGGGGCTGCAGTATTTGGATTGATAACTATAATTTGTGGGACTGTATTCATTGTCTTGTGTATTTTATGGATGATAGATATCTACAAAGGAGAGCATAACGCAGGTGCTAAATATTCTACCTTATTGCTAGGAACCGGGATTGCTGCATTAACAGGAGGAATTACATTCGCTGTATTCTTTGGAGGATAATGTATGAATTTAATTACTAAATGGCTATTGGAAAACCTGATGGAAATGTTTGGTGATTGTTTTCTATTAGTTTCTGCCGTGTCAGAACAAGGATTTGAAAATGATGTAATTGTTGCTTTGTTATCGGTATTTAAACTTATAGGATTACCTTTTTTAGGGGTAGCCTTAATTAGTTACATATTAAAAGCGATGTTAGATGTACTGGATAGTCAACAGATAAATTTAACGGACTTTGTAAGAAGAGCAATTCTAGCGACAATCGTATACATGTTTGGTTCAAATTTTATTAAGTATTTATATTTAATGATATTTTCTTTTGCAAACGATTTAATTTCGGCTTTAAGTGGAGTAGATGAGTTTGAATGGTCTGTTTGGGAAATGTTCAGAGGTGTGAATACGTTGCTTTTGTTGATATTAATAGCAATAGCATGCTTTTATTTAGTAAAAACATGTATCAATTTGATGGAAAGATTTTTCTATCTAATAGTTATGATTTGCATGCTATATATAAATATACCAGCATATATCATGGGAGATGACGAGGTCCTAATTATCTGGTTTAAAAGTTGTGTTGGAATCGCTCTAACTCAACTTTTTCAAACTTTATTAATTGTACTGGGCTTATCGATGTTCTTATCTGGGGGAGATATGATTTCTTTTGGATTAGCAATAGGAGCTATCGTAGCATCTAGTAAGGTTGAGAAGTTATTAGATCGCTGGGGTATCCAAGCAGGTGGTGGAGTATCTGGTGCTGCTAAAGGTTCTATGTCTTTGGCATACCAAGTAAAATTGTTGAGAGGGAGATAAAATTGGAAAATGAAAAAAAAGTTAGATATTACCCGATATATGCAACACCGATATTGCAAGTAAAGGGTTTATATTTTTATGAATGGATTTGTATGGTTGTGGTTGGGGTCGTTCCTACTTTTGTATTAGGACCCATTGGGTTATTTGTAGGAGGTCTATTATCAGCAACTATGTATGCAGTATTAATACGAACAGGAACCAATCGTATGAATTTTTACCAAACTAGCTTGTTTGCGATAAAATTTATACTAAGAAATAATGTGGTGATGAAAAAACCAAGAGGAGAAGAAGACGTGATAGAAATTGAAGGACGTAAAAAAGGAAAGAAAAAAAGAGTGTCGAAAAGAAATAGAAATAAAAAGGAAAGAAACATGCAAGATTTCTTTCCTTTTTCTACCATTGAAGATAATTTTATAACAATGGAAAATGGAAATGTATTTCTATTTTTAAAAATACAATCAGCACATCTTAATTTCCTATCTCATAAAGAGGTAGAAAATATGATGAATGAACTAGGTAAGCAATTCGGTAGAAGTATGATTGTGCCTAATTATTTTATACAGGACTCTGTATTCGACATTGCAGATAATATCGAACATGTAAAAAAGGTAACTAAGAATGCAAGTGATTTTATACAAGCGTTAGGTGAAGATCATATAGATATCCTTGAAAGTAAACAAAAAGAAGCGTCTAAAAAGGCTACTTATTTATTTATTGAGATAACTAAGGAATTATTAAAAACAAAAACTAGAGAAGAAGTTGCTTCAAAGATAAAAATAACTTTTAGGGAAAACTTATCTGTTATGGATACATCAAAAGAAGAACTAAAACAAATGATTTCTATTTTTGCTAATCGAATATTTACAGATGTCTTGCCAGATGATGAAATGCCATTATCTAGTAGAACTGTAGATACCGGCTTGATACGAAAGAAAAAACAAAAAGCAAAAGAAGTACTACATCCAGCGGTATATGAGTTTAAAGATTTAATAACACCAATCACAGCTCAATTTAAGCCTTCTAGTGGAAGGTTGGGTAGTAATCATATAAAAGTCTATGGGGTATCTAGTTTTATCTCTGCAACGACTTCTACAAGCATATTATCAGAGATATCAAGCATCAAAGGTGTAACAACCACGGTGCGCTGTTCTGAACTGAATTTAAAGAGTTATAAAAATCATATCAAACTAAGTATGAAATCAAAAAACGGAGTTGCAAAAGATGAAATTGATGAAGTTGATATGAATTTAGAAAAAGCAGATACCAAGTCTGGTTATCGTCGGCTTCGAGAGCAAAAGCAGTCCATGTATTATGTATCTGTTTTGTTTGAATTAAATGCAAATAGTGAAAAAGAATTAGAAAAATTAGAAGAGCAATTCAAAACAGAATGTGACAAGGTTGATGTTACAATAGATCCTTTGCATACGCTCCAGAGAGAGGGGTTTGAAAGTGTAAATCCTATTGGTAGTAATAAATTGGATAAATGGTTGAAGCAAAATATCTCTTCAGAGAGTTTGGCCAATTTGTATCCTTTTGAGGATATGTCACTTATGGATACAACGGGATTACCGATTGGAACTTTAACAGATAAAGAAGACTTGGTTATTTTTGATCCGTTTGAAGAACAAAGAAGTAATCATAACATTCTTATTTTAGGATATAGTGGAACTGGTAAAACAACACTTCTATGGATAATTCTACAAAATGAAATCATACAAGGTTCTTTTGTCAGAAACCTTGATGTTGAAGGTATTTGTAAAGATTTTGCTGAACGACTTGGTGGTATTAATTTGAATATCGCTGGAAATAATGAGTATTGTATAAATCCACTTCAAATACGAATTCCTGATGAAGTGAAATCTGGTTTAGTAGATGATTATATATCAGAAGTTAGAAACTTTATGAGTATATATAAATCAGGTTGGACAGCGATACAATTAGATTTGTTTGAGCATTATGTGAGTAAGATATACAAACAAAAAGGAATTACAAATAATTCAGATTTTTCATCGTTGAAAGAGAATGATTATCCTCTTTTTGGAGACATATATAGTTTAATAAAAGAAGATAAAAACAATTTTAATGTAGCTCAAATGTTGGGTACTCCAGAATTGTTAGGAGAATTAATCCTAGGTATGGAGTCTATGGTACACGGAGCTGATGCAAAATTGTTTAATCGATATACATATTTAGGAGATAGTAATGAACAACAATTTATTAATTTTGATTTAAGCGACATGATGAATTCGGCACTTGATAGAAAATTGGCTCAATGGTCAAATGTGTTTACTTATATTTCACAATTTGTTAATAAAAATATGGATAGAGAAAGAAAAATAGTGGTTGCCATCGATGAATTACATTCATTCTTTAAACAGCAATATGCGCCAATCCTTGATGTGATTGAAGCTTATGCAAGAAGGTTTAGAAAATATTTGGCATCTTTAATCACGGCTTCACAAACTGTAGAAGAATTTAATAGTGATGTAGCAGAAATAAAAGATAAAATAAAACCGTTATTTTCACAACCTGCAATGAAATTTTTGTTTCATTTAGGAGATGTAAAGTATGAAGATACAAAGGATTTATTGAATCTAAAAGAACTAGAAATGAATGCCTTAAAAGACGTTCGAAAAGGTAAATGCTTAATGAAAATGAATAACAAAGTTTATGATATAGATGTCATGATGCCTGAGTGGTTTGCATCAGTAAAAAAAGATGTCAATAAGCGCTAAAGCACTAGAATTTGTCGCAGCAAAAATAGTAGAAAAAGACGCAGAAAACGGATACTTACTTATTGGTGCTATCCTTGGGATAGTAGCATTACCATGTATTCTAATTGTAGGTATGTTTTCAAGTGGTGGACTTATAGATAAAGAACACGATCCTTATATTAAGGCTTTTCAAGAAGTGGGGTGTAATCAATCTTCATTCTACACTTTAGAGGATATGAGATTCTTTAACTCATTTACCGTGCCTAACGGAGAAGACAATTTGAGTCAAGAAGAAATAAAACAGAGGATGGAATCATTTTATTACTATATTTCTATACCGAAAACAGATGGAATTATAGTCAATCAAAATAAGGTTTGTTTGTTAAAGAGTGATGATGAAATTATGGATGTATTAGTAAAAGAGTATAATGTAGTCGAAGAGGAAAGAGAATCTATATTGGAGTCACTTGCTCAAATGAGAAATGGACGTTCTAATTTTGACATGCCCTTACAAGAATTTGAGGGTGTTAAACATCATTATAAATTTGAGAATAATGAGGGTGTTTGGTTATCTGGAACTGAAGAAAGTGAAGTAGTAAGTGTATTAGATGGTGAGGTTGTTGATATTGTAACGTCGAATGAAAAGGTAAAGTATGTAGAAGATGATGTGATGATAGATAAATCTAAAGGTTTATCTATCAAAGTTAAGCATGTACTTAATCAAGAGATAAATGACGATGGAGAATATAATCAAATTTCTGTGTATACAGTATATTCAAATTTAAAAAATATCTCGCTATCCGTAGGAGATGTTATCGAACGAGGTTCAATTATTGGGGAAGCAAAAGAAAGTGTACTATATTTTGAAGTACAAAACGATATGCAAGAAAACGTGGATCCAGCGCTCTATTTGTATTTAGGATCTAATGAAATACATATGCCTTTAGACGAACCTTTTCAATTTACATCACCTACAGGTGATAGGGATATAGGGTATCATTATGGTATAGATTTGAGTAAAGAATTCGGAGCTGATATTAAAGCGATGCTCTCTGGTAAAGTATTAGAAGTAAATACAACTTGTTCACCGAATGGCGGACCCTCTTCATGCCCGTCAACTGGGCAAGTACAAGGTGGTGGAAATTATGTTGTTATCCAACACGAGTATGAAGGAGAAACTTACTATGTGCATTATGCTCATATGGAAGAAGTATTAGTAACGAAAGGTCAAAATGTATATGCAGGGCAACTGATTGGCAAGCAAGGTAATAGTGGGAATTCATATGGTTCTCACGTTCATATAGAAGCACATACAGAAGCGATTAATACCGCGGATAAGGAAACGATGGTGGATGTTGCAGAGTGGCTAGAGTTGGAAAAATAGATTAGTGTATGCAAAAAAAATAGTGATCATTATAATTTTAAAATATAACTTTTTAATATATAATATGATATACTAATTTTAGAAAGGAAATATTATGACAACATATAAAAGTAAAAAAACATTTTTTACAAATGGGATTAAAAATAATGAAGAATTTATAGTTACGGGTGTAATCCCTGGATTGAAATATATTGTTAAATATATAGACAACAACTTGGTGTATTTAGAAAGTGTCGATTATAAAAGTATTATAATTGTTACATCTGATATGTTAAATTCTGAGTTGTTTACTGAAATAAAATAAATATGAAATCAAATGTATTGAAAGAAAATAAACAATTAAAAGAAATGATGTTTAAGTTTGAAGGAGAAAGTCTTCTGAGAACAACTGAGCTTATTGAAGTGTTAAACGGATTAAATAAAATAGTGCCTAACGAAATGCGAGATAGATTCTTTATTAGCGAGGTAGGGGAAGGTTCAATTGAAATAATCGCACGAATAGTACCTGTACTAGATTTGTTCCAAAACTTAGATATAGATATAATGTGGGAAACTATAGAAAAGATATCGGCAGTAGTAGGTGTTTGTGGAGGTGCAGCGGCATTAAAAAATCATTTTGGAAATAAAAAGATTAATGCTAAACAATTGGATTTAATTCTTAAAGAAATAAATAATGACCCAAATGCGATGGCATTTATAAATCAAGAAAACTTTAAAAATTTTAAAGGAATAACATCGGTTTTGAAAAAAAGAAAAAAACCATTAATAATATCGAAATCAAATGATAAAATTTGTATTGATTTAGAAACGGCTGAAGTAATAGATTTAATCGCCAATGCTACTGATACAGATGATATGGAAGATGATGTAATTAGAAGGTTTCATATTCAAATGTCACGGGTAAGCTTTGTTGGCAAAGAGCAGTGGAAGGGGAAAGTATTAGAGTTGAATAATGCACTAATATTTATTACTATTGAAGATCAGAATTTGCTTCATGCAATTCAAAATAACACAATATATTTTAGTGGGAAAGAAATTATAGAGGCTGATGTCTTGATAGAATCGAAGGGTGATAAACAAAAATATACCTTATTAGAGTATAAAAAGATAGTATCGCCAGAGATTATAGCATATGATAATTAGCGGGAATGAGGTATTATGAATTTATTTAAAATTAATAAAAATTTGTTAATATATAGTTGCGAAAAAAAAAGTATGGTTTCAATTGGTGAAAATACAGTTGTTAGACCATTGTATAAAAAAGGCAATTTATGTAGGATTCTTATAGAAGAAAAAGAATATGAAGTCAGTGTTGATATTTTTAAAATATTCTTTCAATTGGTTACAAATTAGTGAATTAAAATATTTATGAAAAGAGTGATAAACTCTTTTTTTTTATATAAAAAAGGTGTCAGTGACTGACATAATAGAAGGAATATAGAGTGAAGTAATAAAGAATACTCA
>CAMQRS010000055.1 GCA_947036815.1 uncultured Erysipelotrichaceae bacterium | reverse complement strand
TTAAAATAATTGAACAATGGTGCTGATATGAATTTAATAAATAAACAGATTATTTCTTATATCATTTCAATGATAGTCATAATAAGTGGATTAACCACGTTTTTATTAATAATGCATAATACAAATGATAGTGCTGAAAAAATGATGAAATATGATAATAGAGATGTATTACATGAGATCATAGCGAATGGGAATTTACCACAAAATAGTAAAAAACCCTCAATTGAAAATAATGTCCTTCATATGAAAAAAGGAAATTATGATAATTTTAATTATTTAACACTTCCAAAAGCAAAAAAATATGATGGTAGTTATATAATTGATTTTAATAATTATACATTTACAAATAGAATAGAAAATAATAAGGAGATAAACAAAGTATATATGAAAGTTTGTGATGATGAAGGAAATTTTCAAGAATTTATGCTAACTATCATTTTAGAAGGAGATAACTCCTTAAATAATATATTGGATTATGAAGGAGGTGTTTTAAAATGAAACATTATATAACTTATATAATGTCAACTATTTGTATTACATTATTTCTAATTGGTTCACTTACGTTATTTAACGCATATACGCAAATAACAAATGCTAATGAAAACTTTGAAAATTTTTTAGAGCTATATAGATCAAGTGATTACAATGATAAAATAATAAATTATTTTGAAAGCGAAGATTACTTAATTACTATTGATAAACAAGAAGATCATATTGACGTTTCCATGACTTATTCAATAAATGTGATTAAAGAAGTATTAACCAAACAAATTGAAGCAAGGTTATTGAAATAAATATATATATATATAGAATAAGCATATGATATAATATATGAGATAAATACCAAGGAGAAAGAGTTTATGAAAAGAAAATTTGAAAATCAAGTTTCAACAAGTGAAATTTTTAAAAACAATAAAAATAAAATAATTGCTTTAGTCATTGGCTTAGTAATTTTAGTTAGTTGTGGAACTGTATATGCACTAACGCTTAAAAATGAGCCAATCATGAAATTAAAACATGAAGTATTAACTTTTGAATATGGAGAAGAAATTAAACTGGAGGCTAAAGATATTGTAATTGTTGAAGATAAAAAGATATTAAAGGATGTCGGAATAGCTATTCAATTAGAATTAGAAAAGGATCAAACATATACACCTGTAGGTAATTATGAAGCAACTGCAACTTATAAAGATTTAAAATTGGAATTTGAAGTAATAGTTGAAGATACGACAGCTCCAAAATTTATTGATTTCAAAGAATCGTATACAATAGAAAAAGATAATAAATTAAATTATGAAGAAGTATTTAAAATAGAAGATTTATCAAGTTCTAGTATAAAGGTTAATGACAAGGAAATTGATTATCAAACAGTTGGAACGTATAAAGGAAGTGTCGTTGCTACAGATAAATATGAAAATACAACGAAGAAGAATTTCAATGTTGAAGTCACTGATAAAGAAATTACAGTAGAACCAGAAGAAGACTCAGCAGGCTCAACGATAAATAATTCAAATAGCAATAATGGTAATGAAGGAACAGTGACACCAACACAACCTCCAGTAAATCCACCAGCACCTGTAGATCCTCCAAATGTATGTGTGCCTGGTGTTCCTAATCCAAGTGAAATTGGGAATAGTGGACTTGTCTTCTATTCAAGACAAGAATATAGTAATTGGTTTCAAAGAGTTCAAGCGAACAATGGGGAAATTCTATGGGAAGAGTATGGAAAATACGGTTTTGATGGATATACGTTATCTTCTGATACATGTGGAAACATGTTACAAGATTTAAATTTAGAATATTGGACGGTATCTTGGCATGACTAAATAAAAAAGGCAATCTTAAGAGATTGTCTTTTTTATTACCAAAACTAAAGTGAAGAAAGGAAATTATATGAATAAAGGAATAAGAAGCAGGGCGAGAAATCCTGCTTTTTTAATGGGTAGTATACAGAAAATACAAATGTAAAAAGGTTATATTATCCTTTTTATAAGTAAGAAAAGAGGAAATAATGAAGAGAATAATGAAAAAAATATTATTGTCAGTCTTAATGCTGTCAATAATATTTCAAGGAATACCAATAAATAAAATTTATGCAACTTCAGTAATTGTATCGGCAAGTGCAACAGGTTATACACATACCGGAAAAGCCATTGCACCAGATGGAATCACTAGTTCGTGGTTCAATAAACAACCTATCGAAAAAATTGCAGTTAGCAATGGAACGACAGGTTTTTGTGTAGAACCGTGGACATTAGTTCAAGCCGGTACTGGGTATACAAATAATGAGAGTGAGAACAAGGCTCTCTCAAAAATTATCTACCACGGCTATGAAAACACAGGGAAAACTGCATATGATTATGCAGTAACTCAAGTAATGATTTGGGAAAAATACAACTATTTCCCAACTACTAATATACCCAACTATGAAATTAGAAAAGCACAAATTAATAGTTTAATAAATACACATATGACAAGACCCTCATTTAATGGTGGTAACTATGAAGTGAACGCAGGAGAGAGTTTAACCATAACAGATACGAATAACGTAATTAATCAATTTGATAATATCTCTGCTACTGGTTGTGATATTCAAGTAAGTGGAAACACTATTACTATTACTCCAAACGCAAGTGCAGTAGACGGAACAATCTCTTTAAGTGGTAGTAAGTATGTAGAAGAATTTATAGGTTCTTCTTTTATATACAAAAAAGCAGGTTCTCAAGAGATCTATTCTGGAATGTTATCCGATCCAGTTAACTTAAGAATTAGTATTAAGCTTAATATGATAGAACCTATTTATGATAATCTTGATGCTACTAAAACAGCAATTGAGAAAGTAGATGTAAATTTAACTAAAACTGATGTAGACAATGGAAAACCATTATCCGATGCAAAATTTGATTTTTATAGGGATGATGTTAAATTTGCATCTAATGTAGTAAGTGATGCAAGTGGAGTAGCAAGTGCTACCTTTACAAAAATGCACAGTGCTACAAGTTCTAAAAAAACATATTGTATTAATTACAATGAATTAACTCAATATGGTAAAGACAAAGTGGAAAATAGCGGTTCATTCACATCGAAAGAACTTGCTCAAGCTTCTGCAGATGCTGAAGCACAAGAAAAAGTGAATGCATTAGCTAATCAAACCCATATTTACAAAGCAGTAGAAACAGAGTCTAAAACTGCATACTATTTAAATCCGAAAAATAGTACAGTAAGCGACAGTGCTGTAGGTAGTACTACTGTAGATATGGAACTTATGAATAAAAGAATAGAAGGAACTGCAACTATTAAAAAACATGATAGTGAAACAGGAGATGTAGCACAAGGAGATGCTACGTTAAATGGCGCAGTATATGGATTGTATGCAAGAGAAAACATATTAAATCCTGCCGACAATAGCGTAATCTATAATGCAGGCACTAAGATTGATGAAGTAACGTTAAATCCAACAGCAACGATTACTAATTTATATTTAGGAGAATATTTTTGGAAAGAAATTACAGCTCCAACAGGTTATGTATTAAATGAAACAGAATACCCTTTTACAATAGCCCAAAATGTGAATGCTCCAATCGCTGAAGTTCATCAAGACGTAACCAATAATGTAATAAAAGGAAAAATACGCATAGTTAAAACAGTAGATAACAATGATGCTTCTTTTGGGGAATCGTTTGTGTTTGAAATTACAAATGCAAGAGATGAATTAGTAGATACTATAATAACGGATAAAAATGGAGAAGCAATATCTAAAGAACTTCCTTATGGAACATATACAGTTACTGAAGTTAAACATGAAGATTTTGAGTTGTTAGATCCGTTTGAAGTAGAGATTACAGAAAATGAAAAAGTATACACTTTTAACAAAACCAATATTGCTGAAACTGGTAAACTTGGTTTTTATAAATTAGGTTCTCGTTTTACTCATTATACTATCGGTAATAATGAATATGGTATCACTAGTGTACCAGCATTTACAGATATGAATATTCAAGGTGCAGAAATAGAAATTTATGCAAATGAAGATATAAAAACTAGTGAGGGTTACTTATACTATAAAAAAGGAGAATTAGTAGATACGTTAATAAGTGATATTGAAGTTGCATATTCAAGGAACTTAGTAGCTGGAGAGTATTATTACATAGAAAGCAAAGCTCCTATCGGTTTTGTGAAAGATGAAGAAAAGCATTATTTTAAAATTAATACTGATGAACTCGACAATCGAGTGATTGAAAGTACTCTTGTAAATGAACTTCCTAAGATTGAAATAAATTTTACTAAAGTGTTAGAAGAAAATGATGTATCAGGGTTTGAAGAATCATATAAAGATGTTATCTTCGGTCTATATGCAAGAGAAGACATATATGACTATATGGGGAATGTTGCGATACCTTACGATACTTTTGTTGAAGCATTAACAATTGATGAAAAAGGACACTTAAAAAATGTACCTCAACTTCCTGTAGGAACTTACTATTTAAAAGAGCTTCAAACAAATGAAGCTTACTTAATTGATGAAAAAGAGTATGATTTCACAATTAATCAAACTAATGAAAAACAATATATTTCATTAGTAAACAATGGAGAAGAACTAACAAACACTTTAAAAGATTTTAGTATTCAAGTAAATAAAATAGATGAAACAACGAAGAAAGCAATAACTTCAGCAGACTTTGAATTTACTCGGTTTTCAGATGAAGCATGTACACAAGAAATTGATGTAGCGAAGGCAAACGAAAATAATGGAACAGCATTATTTAATGATATACATTATGGAATTACATACATTAAAGAAACGAAAGCTCCAGAAGGTTTTTTATTAAGTCCAGAAGTCGTTAAGGTAGAAGTGAAGAATGAAGGTGTTTATATAAATGAAAAGTTAATAAATCAAGAAGAAGATGTATATTCATTTGTATATTTTAATAGCCCAATGCAAGAAGTGACGACTAATGATTCAACAAATAAATTAATTTGGGTTGGTATAGGATTAATGAGTCTTTTTTCAATAGTAGTTTTAAAAAGAAAAGAGAAGTTATCATGGAAAGAAAATGGAAAATAGTATTTCTTATATTAATAAGCTTATGTTTAGTTGGTTGTCGTGATGAAAGCGAAGAAAAGAAACCTGTTAAAGAAAAAAAAGAAAATATAGAGGTGAAAATTAAGGATTTGACTAAACCAGAAATTCATTGTGATAACGTATTTGAAATAGAATTAAATGAAATCTTTAATATTTTAGAACATATCAATGTTACAGATAACTATGATAGTAAGATTGAATTTGAAGTCACGGGAGAAGTGAATACAACTTCGCAAGGTAGATATAAATTATTTATACAAGCTATCGATAAAGCAGGAAATGCCTCGAATAAAGAGGTTGAAGTGATTGTAGTATCCAATATCAAACAAGAACAAGAACAAAGCAAACAAGAGGATAAAAAAGATAATAGTGAAATAATTATACCTTCTACAAAACCATCGGTTTCAATATTACAATATCGTGAATTTCTATTTTCTGATGGTTATAATATGATGACAGGATTTGACGCATGTGTATTATATAAAGGGGTTAATGTTGGAACTTGTGGACCGTTAAGGAATGCTGCCAATATGCCTTATGGATACGCTTATACACCATAGATTAATTAAAATGAGATGTCAGTCACTGACATCTTTATTTGTGAAAAAAGATATGGGCTAAATCAAGTGAATCAAAAGTTGAAGTTGTGAAAAGAAGATATTAAAAATCATGTTCACTATTAGTGTCAATTTCAGTAAAATCGAAATCTTTTAAATCAATTATTTTGAAGTTTTGAGAAAATTCATTGTTTTTTTTGCTATATTCGATCATTAGGTAATCAGTAGATGAAACTTTTCCTATTGAAACATAAGTGGTGTTTTCTATTTCAACACTTATATATTGATGTTTAATACCTGCTGAAAATTCTCCGAAAAAAAACGCAATGTTATAAATAAGAAAGATATATAACATTATAATAAAAATTGAAAGGGAAATTTTAAATTTAACTGTGAGATTATTAACTAGACTTATAGTTTTACTTAATGTTTTGTCCAGAAAAGTATTGTTATCTTCTTCTATATAGGGAATTAATATGCATTGATAATAAAAAATTGTTAAAGCTAAAATTATTAAGATAATATAGATTTTTGGTTCTATAATGCATTGTAAAATAAAATAGAATAACCATTTCAAATTAAAAGAAAGTGAAAATGAAATTACAGATAAAATACTTAAAATTGATAGTGAGGTGAGCATTAGATATAAAATATTGTATTTAAAAAATTTTATAAATAAACGTTGAGTGTTGTTTTGATATTTTTTGAAGGCATGCCGATAAATTAATAAAATAAAAAATATAACTGTTATAAGAGAAACAAAAGAAATAAAAGTATGCACTTCTATTTTCGAGTACAAGGTAATATCAAAGTTAATATCGTAGTGACTAAGGTATCCTGAATTAAAACCGTTAGATAATAAATATATTAAGAATTTGTATATTTCAAATAGAATAAATAATAAGATAGGAGGGATAAAGAGTTCAAATAAGTTTTCTTTTCTTTTAATATAGTCAATAATTTTTTGTGAAATTTCCATAATGCTCCTAAATGCTCTGGTCTTGAGTAATTTAATTATAGCAAAAAAAATAGAAAACAGAATTTTTATTTAATATTTAAAAGAGTGTTGTAATAACAACTAGACAAGGAACGGGTATGTTTATACGTTTTAATACAAATAATGATAAGGATGTCAGTCACTGACATCCTTTTTTATATGAAAAATAAGGGGTTTAAAGGAGGGAAACAAGAATGGCCTATATAGATAAAGCAAAAATAGAAGAAATATTAAGTAAAGTAGATATTGTAGATGTGATATCATCCTACTTACCATTAACAAAGGTTGGAAAGAATTATAAATGTGTTTGTCCGTTTCATGATGATCACTCACCTTCGATGTCCATATCGCAAACAAAACAAATGTTTAAATGTTTCGTTTGTGGAGAAGGAGGGAATGCACTGAAATTTGTTCAGCAATACGAAAATATAAGTTTTCAAAAAGCAGTTCAAAAGGTAGCGGAATTAGCAGGAGTTAAAATAGATATAAATATAAATGATAAAGCAGCTATATATAGTGAGAGCGATTATAGAAAGTTTCAAATCATTAATGATGTTAAGGAGTTTGCATTTAATAACTTGTTTTCAGAACAAGGGAAGAACGCACTAAATTATTTAGTTGAAACACGAAGGTTAAATTTAGAAACAATTAAAGATTATGAAATTGGATACATTCATTCCACTGAACAATTAATGAATTTTCTAACTGTAAAAGGGTATTCCCTAGATGAAATTACTGAATCATCGATTATGACAAGAGAAGGAAGAACGTTTTTATATAACAGAGTTTCCTTTCCAGTACATAATCCTGAAGGTAAGTGTGTAGGGTTTTCATCAAGACTTCTCTCTGGAGAAGGTCCTAAATATATAAATAGCACTGAAAGTGTAGTATTTCAAAAGAATAAGATACTGTTCAATTATCATATAGCGAGAAAAGAAGTCTATCAGAAAAAAGAATTAATTTTGGTAGAAGGTCAACTTAATGTATTATCATTAAAACAAAATGGTATCAAAAATGTTGTTGCCCAAATGGGTACTGCATTGACTCAAGAACATATTTCGTTGTTAAAAAATATGAAAGTGCCGATTAAGATTATGTATGATGCAGATAACGCTGGTATCCAAGCAGCGAAGAAGACTTATTCAATATTAAAAGAGAATAAGATTCAATGCTAAGATCGGAAGAGCGTCGTGTAGGGAAA
>CAMQRS010000054.1 GCA_947036815.1 uncultured Erysipelotrichaceae bacterium | reverse complement strand
GTAAGTCCTCTTTGAACATACAAATGACATGATAAAAAATGATGAAGAAAAACACTTCATCAACCGAATACTAAAACAAAACAAATAAAGTCATCTCTCTTATTATGTAGTATAATTAAGAGGGATGACTTTATGATATCTGATAGTATCGCTCGAAGTCTTTACGCAATTACCACGAAAGACTTTTCTAAGTCTCACAACTTACATTTAAATGCTAAACCTACTCTGCAAAAAATATTTTCCGATCAGTGGGATGACTTTTTAAATGACCCTCAAGTGCTAGAACGAGGTCTTCGTGATACCACTTCTAAAGAAGTTCTCAAAATGATTGATTGCGGTACTTTTAACTCTGGTTTTGAATTATATGAATGTCCTAATTGCAATCAAGCTCATGCTATTTGTTACACTTGTAAAAGTCGCTTTTTCCCTTCTTGTGGCGTTAAATACGCAAAACAAAGAGCTTATAATATTTCTAAAAATTGCTTAGATGTTTCTCATCGTCATGTTGTTTTTACGATGGATAATAGACTTAGAGAATTTTTCTTAAAGGATAGATCTATATTGAATATATTATTTAAGTCTGTCAAAGAAACACTCTTTTATACATTCAATAAAATGAACTCCAAAAATGATTCATTCACTCCTGGTATTATTATGAATATTCACACCTTTGGCAGAGCCTTAAATTGGAATCCTCATGTCCACTGCTTAGTTACTGAAGGTGGTATCAATAATAAACATGTGTATCAAAAGATAGACTATATTCATTACGAAACACTTCGTAAATCTTTTATGAGAAACTTAACCAAAAACATAAAGGATTCATTACAAACACACACCAAAGAATACTTAGATATTTCACAACTTATTCGAGTCATGTATAAGGAACATAAAAACGGATTTTATGTACATGCGCCTTCCGTTAAGAAACAAAAAGATTACGATGCTCTTATTCATTATATTGTTCGTTATACTGGTAGACCTGTAATGGCTCAAAGTAGAATTATAGATTATAATAAAGAGAAGAAAACAATACAATATTATTATGAAGATCATTTAACAGATGAAAAAGTAATCGTTAGTGAACATGTCTTTACCTTCATGAAAAAACTCATTATTCATATCCCTGCAACCATTTTTAAGATGATACGTTATTGCGGAATATATGCAACTGTAAACCACCGACATAAAAAAAAAGTCAAAGCAATTATATTAAAAAGTGATAGAATAACGAAAAACAGCTTACCTTATCGAAGAGATTTAATTTTAATTTTAATTTTAATTTTTGGAGTAGATCCATTACTGTGTACATGTGGTCATTACATGGAATTCATAGGATATTATATACCATTAAGTGAAGGGAGAAACAAAAATGGAGAGATTCATACGAATGAAATGCACTAAGTGCGGTTTTGAAGAAAATATGCCAGCAGAATGTTTTAATGAAGTAGTAGATATAATGATTGAAGATGGAGATGATGATATTCCACATATTCACTGTACACGATGTGATGAACCTACTTTTTATCCAAAAGACATAGATAGATTCAAAAAGGGTTAAGTATATAAATACAAATAACAAAAAACCAAAATAAGTATTTTTCATATACGAATTTTAGTTTTTTTGTATTTTGCTCTGTGTTATGAAGTTTCCCATAAGATAAAAAAATCCCACCTTCAGAGTCTTACGAAAATAATTCATTTCGCTTATCTAATTCAGTGGGATTCTATCATATATCATTCTATTCCTTTTCTAATTTTTTAAAAGTTTTTTTATAATAATTATTGGAATTCTTAAATTTATTCTATATTGCATTTTTTTCTTCTAATCATAATAAGAAAGATTAAAGAAATGAAACCCAATGACACATAGAAGTTTAATAGTGAATTATCTGATGTATTTACTCCATCTATTTTATTTTCAGATAAGAATTTAAGTGCTGCTTCTAATTGTTTTATATATGCATCTACTTCGTCTTGTTCTAAAATGTTTTTATCATATGAAATAGATGCAATAATTTTATTTAAGTTAGCAACTGCATTACTTGTATACAACGATAAATCATTTGGTATATTTGCCATTACTCTTTCTAATTCTGAATAATCTGCATTTTTATATTTTAATAGAGAAATTGCATTCTCTAAGTTTGTTTTAACTTCTTCAAATTCCTTTAAAGAAATATCATCATACGTAGATAATGAATTATAAATAATTAAATAATTCATATAGCTTTCTAACGTATATAAATTTTTATCTAATAATATTAAGTCTTTTCTATATTCGTTTAATTCTATTCTACCTGATAATGATAACGCATTTGTTAAAGTTATAATTTTAGTAGTAGCTTCTAATACTTCACTATTAGTTCCTGATACTAATAGTTCCTCTACACTAGCTAAAGCTTCTTTTAATTTTTTAACTGATTTATCAGTATATAATTTAGTATCTACATTATTCGCTTTTGTTACTGAATCATTTAATGAAACAACACTTACTAAAGCTTTTTTATTGTTTACTAAACTATTAATATGTGTATTTAAATCTTCTTGAGTTTTAATAGAATTGTTTTCAACCGCTTCTTTAGTCACTTCAATCACTGTTGTTAGCGAAGCAAATGAATCTACCGTGTAATCTGTAACATCTAAAGCATCGTATTCTTCTATTAGTTTAGTTAATACTGATAACGACGCCTCATTAATTACCAATGCTTTTTTTGCATTTTCAACAACTACTAATTGATCTTTAATAGTAGTGATTGTTCCCTCATTTTTTAAACTTGTTAAGTAATCAATTGAAGCTTTATAAGTATTATATGAACTATCAGTAAATAAACTTTCTGAATAAGTTTCGAATTCTTGAATGGCTGCATCAATTGAAGATATTGATGCTAAATTCGTTATGCTTGATTCATAATCAGTTGTTAAATTACTCATATCTTTAGGACTGATTCTATCTGATTGATTTACAGCATCTTCATCCTTAATAATTGCATTTTTTAATGTTGCTTCTGCTTTAATATATGCATTATAAGTTGCGATTGAATAATCTGTTTTTGTTATCACTGGAGTATCCATTAATGCTAATTGTGCTTGTTCTCTGAATGATACCACATAAATTAATCCGTTTTCAGCAGCATTAACTGCATCAATTGCTTTTGTAATATCTACTGCACTTAAGTTGTCACTATTTTCAAGTAACCCCGATGCATTTACTATAGCTTTTTCATATGCTGCATATGAATATAGAGTATAGTAAGCTAGCTCATTTTTTATTGAGCTATTAATTATAGCCTCTAAAGAAGCTGTATCTCCTTTTATTACAGCATTATCAATAGCTTTTTGTAAAGTTGCTTTCGCACTATTTACCACACTTTGACTTACATATGTATTATTTGAAATTTCTTGAGCAATTGATTTAGCAGTATTAAATGTTGCTTTACTATCATCTGTCCACTTTTCATTTACTACAGTAGAAAGTAAGGTATTCAACTCTGTTTTATCTACTTTCGATTCTTTTGTATCCATAGTAATTATTTCTGAAATTGTTGGTATGTAATCGCCCCATAAGATCGTAACATCTAAAATACAAAAATTATCAGGAACATAAAATTCATTAATTGACTGATTTAAAGTTCCTAAAACTACTGTTTCAACATTATCAGTTCTAGTATTTCCACTATATAAAGTCGCTTTTACAGTTGCGTTAGATTTAACACCACTCTGAATAATTCTAATTGACTTAATTCCTTGAGGTTCAGAAATGTTATAAGTCATAGAGGCGTTCGTCATTACCCCTTTATAAGCGGTAGATAAATCCCCATCACTCATGTTTGTAGGAACAAAACCTTCTTCTTCTAGAGCCCCTACGTAATCTTTGTTATTATCAACACCTACGTATTCACCATTATTAATGATAATTTCATTAATAATAATGGCTCTTCCCGGATGATTAGCAGTTATTAATATTCTTACATAACGACCATTTGCTACTAAATCATCACTACCTGCGTATAAATAGTTAGGGTAGTTTGAATCAGCATTAGGGAATGTTTCTCTTGGCGATGTTTCTCCAGAAACGTCTTGTAATCCATCTCCAATTGCAAACAAATCAGTCCATGTGCTCATATCAGCAGATATCTGAACTTGTGCATCTCTAATGTAATCTTGTGTTGAATCACCAGTATAAATTCGTAATGCATTTACATCAATTTGTTGACCCAAGTCATAAATAATATATTGATCTTTATTAGGATTTCCAGCAAACTTGCTTGAATCTCCCATAACTCCATCAAATACCGCACCGTTATCACGTGTGTCGGCACCCCAACTTGTATTGTGTTGAATATCTGAAGATTCTAAATGTTTTTCATAAACTTCTTCTGTTCTTACTTCAAAACTACTTAAACTAATTGTAACAGCGTCGTTTGATGTATTATACAAACGTATAAAACGAGCATCTATATCTGTTTGTTCACCTGTAACAACCTCAGTCCAAATAACTTGATTTTTAGATACTTGTAATACTAAATTCGTGTTAGTTTCAGTAAAATCTAATAATATTTTGCTTATTTCTTTGTTATTATCAAATTTGATTCCAATATATTCGTTAGCATTTAAAACAACACTACCGTTAGTTAATGTTGCTCCACCATCTTCTAATTCGTTAGATAAAATTTCTGTAGTTGCATTTGTATATACATTATCAAGAGTCCCTGATTGTGCTGCATATTCTTCTACAGTAAATTCACTAACTTGAATCCAGTTATTAGATATTTTTTCATTTTTAACACGAATATAACGTGCTTCTAAGCCTGTTAATTCAATATCAATTATATCCTTACCAGAATTTACACCTATATAATTTTCATATCCTTCTATCGCAGTCCATGTAGTATTATCAGTAGAAGTTTCTATTGTAAATGTTTTATATTTATCTCCACTGCCTGCTACTCCCATTACTAAATGAACACTTCCTAAATTCACCATTCTTCCTAAGTCATATCCAATGAAGTCTCCAACTAATGCATCGTCGTCATTTGGGTTAGACGCGTCTTTTCCATCTGGATCAAAATGTATACTTGTGTTATCATCCCCGTCATACAAGTTCGATACATTTCCAGAATAAACGCTATATAAATCACTAATTATTAAATTGTATTCAATTGGTAATTGAGTTTCTCCCTCTTTTATATTTACGGTTATTTCTCCTAAACGCCACCATATATTTACTTGACTTAGAT
Organism: uncultured Erysipelotrichaceae bacterium; assembly: GCA_947036815.1. Taxonomy (GTDB): domain Bacteria; phylum Bacillota_I; class Bacilli_A; order Erysipelotrichales; family Erysipelotrichaceae; genus CAMQRS01. Next base: position 3,317 of record CAMQRS010000054.1, on the reverse strand, counting down.
TACGTATACGTACATACCGTGCTTTCACTATTTCCTTGCTAGCTAACGTTTGCTCAGTCTGTGCTGCTAACGAAGCGTATTCATTCCAATTAATACCATCTAAGCTATATTCCATTATTGCAGATTGTAATATATCATTATTTTTAGTCATACCTTGTGCAACATAAATAGATTCTATTTCAACTTTTTTACCTAAGTCTAAAGTAACTGTTGCATCCACCGGAACATAATCTCCTTTACTTGAGGATAGCCATATTTCACTCTGTTTATTTCCATCTAAAACAACATCCGGTGTTGATTTATGAGATTTTAAATCGTTTGAATACGTAGCAACAATTTCAATTTCTGGAATAGTTGTTACCGTATTCACTTCAAATGCAAAGAATTCAACCCATGAATCAAAATCACTATTTTTTGTTGCAACTAAACGTATCTTAAGTACATCCGTTAAACCTAAATCTGTTTCAACTACTGCACTAGCATCTCCACTATTGCGAACGTGCTCTGTTCCACTTACATCAATCCATATCGTTCCATCTTTTGAATATTGGAACTTAGAGTATTGAATATGGTTTCTACCTTCACCCATCAAGACACGTACGTTATCAATATCTACAGGATTGTTAAATTCAATTCCTGCGTAATTACCTTCTTTTACATAGTTCGGTGATTGGTATTGAGCAGATGTTGTATCATCTTTATCTAAGATATTTTCTTCACTACCTGTTGATACATTTGTGAATGAATCACTAATAAATTTTTCAATAATAATTGACGGATCAGCAATTAATTTCACTTTAGATCCAATATATGTATCCATTTCATTCACAAATGGCACTATGTGTTGAACTCCAACCTCAGCATATTGGTAGTGGTTTAAATACCAATATTCATGCGTTTTAGAATTAGCAAAACTTGTTTGCCCATTTGTATATTCAGTTATCATAGTATCGCTATCATCAATAATATATGCTTTCACTGCTTCTAAATAAGCAATTGCAGCCTTTGTTGTATCATCCCAGCAACTTATCCAGTAAATGATATGTTCTAGCATTTTATCATCACCTTGGTCACGATATAATTTAGCAGCATCTGCTAAAATTGTGAATTCTTCTATTAAAGAGTCTACATTTTCCACAGTTACAGTATCATTTTCCATAGCTACTTCAAATGCATGTAATTCTTCTTTTAATACTTCTGATTCTTCTAACACCAATACACGGCCATCCATGTTTTGGTTAATCATATGTTTTGATAATTCACGGAACGCCTCTGACGCTTCAGTTTCAATCGGACTATTTTGATTCACATATTTAAATGAATCAGTCCATGCTTGATCCGCTTCTTCTTCATTTTCCCATATATTCCATGAATAACAAGCATTCCCAAAAATGGCCACTTTGCTTGGTTCAGATTGTTGCATTGGATTTAAAACAATCCCTTCAATTTTATCTGGTGAAACATTTGGTTGTAAGAAATCAGAATATCCACCCATGATTAAATGATTTTTAGAGTTATCTGTACATGGCCAGTTAATCCATAAATAAGGACCACGTCCTACATTATTAGTAAATGAATCAGTGTAGTTTTGAGAAACTTCTCCCCAAATTTTTCCTCCCGTCATAATAATTTGAACATTATCAGGAAAATTAGAATAATAATCTTCTCCATATCCTCCATACTCTACAGTACAAAATGGTAGTTCTAATTTTAGATCTGGATATTCTTCTTGCATTTCAATAATCCATGCTGTCATATCTTCAAGTGTACGAGTATAATTAACTCCGTCCACTCCTCCATAGTAAGGTGCATCATCCGCTAAAATTGCAATTTGGCGAACTCCACTTTCTATTACTTGTGTGAATTTTGCTTGCATTATCGCTAAGTCTTCTTGGTAATCTTCTTCATTATTATATCTAATTGCATTGCTCATATATGGATGCAATGCATAAACATAACGACATTTTGACGCATTCCCTGCATCTGCTAGCGGTTTAATTAATGTATCTAACTCTTCTTGCGTGTACAACTCTCTCCAATTTGCATTATGCTTTGGATCATCTTTTGGTGCATAAAAATAAGAGTTTAATTTATAATACCCACTCCATCTCATTAACTCTGCTCGATCTTCTACAGACCAAGGGTTTCCATAATACCCCTCAATAAATCCACGACTCGCTACATTGGCATAATCCTCTATTGTAAAGTTACGAATTGTTTTACTCTCTATTTGATTAAAAACATGATATAAAGAGGTTAATCCATAAAAAGCTGCATCTGTATCTTTTCCCAAGATTATTATATTACCATTATCTACAGTCAAAAAATAAGAGTCCAACTCATTAAATAAGTTTTCAGAAATAATATAATTTTCTTTCACATACTGATCGACATATTCATTTGAACCATAAGTTCCCACTAGAATATTTGTAACCTGTGGGTTTGTTTCTAGAGTTGTTCCTTGTACTACCTTTAAACCTTTTAAACTTGTAGTTTCATCTAAACGATCTTTTGTATAAACATCAATCGTTGAATCATAAACTACATTCACATTATCTCTAATAATAAACTCATCCTCTTGATATGTCACCGTTTGTGGAGTTGGATAAATTTCATAGTTTACTAATCCGCTGGCTAACACCGTCGGTATATTTGTAAACATGCTTAATACCATCGTCACTATACAAGTAACTATTCCCATTTTTTTATTCATAAGTTTCTCCATCTGCGCGCATTCGCACTTGAAAAGCACGGGTTTAAACTGTCCGTAACATAGTTTTGTATGTTCCCCTTACTTGATTCTAACTTCTACTTCAAAATTAACAAAAAATCATTAATACGTTCCCTCCTTAAATCATAAAGAAAAAAGACTTATTCTCCAATCACTAAACTCTGTCTTTATAACTCAGTAAGTATCGTGGGTAACAAACCTTTTTTCATACTTAAGACTATGACCTAATAAAACTTAGTAATTAATTATTAAACAATCATTGTTTTATATAGTTATGAAACTAGTAATAAGCACCCATGTTATACCTGTACTATTATTAAAATAGAACTTCAATTCTTCTTACATACTTTTTAAGTATTTAAATCCATTATACTATTAGTTACGATAATATTTCTGTTAAATACTCTCCTTTCATTTGCTTTATATACATATACTATCATTTCTTTTATGTTAAGTAAAGTAGACGAAAACAAAAAAATGACACTTTTTTATAAAATTATTTTTTGTTTAAAAAGGCTATCACAAATGTTGGGTTCTACAATTTCTGGTGTTGGTGAGAAATCACCAACATCTTTTTATTTTGAAT
>CAMQRS010000053.1 GCA_947036815.1 uncultured Erysipelotrichaceae bacterium | reverse complement strand
TTACAGCCTATTTAGTAATAGATTTTACTCCACCAACACTAGAATTTAAAGAACCGTTATTGTGCAATTACATAGTAATTACGTTTTCCTCTTTTTATAATTGTTTTATTTTCAAATATTGCATCATTTTTAGAGACTATATATTCAGGATCACTTATTTTTTCAGCATTCAATTGAATACTTCCAGCATGAATCCATTCTCTCGCTTCTCTCTTACTTGCAGCAATTTTTGAATTTACCAATACATCACAAAGTGTGATTTCATTTTCAGCAGCCATTACTTCGAATCCTTGTAATGCGTCTTTTAATTCATCTTCAGTAAGCATATTTAAATTTCCTTTAAATAATGCATTTGTGATATTCATGGCTTTCTCAAATTCTTGTTCTCCATGTAAATCTAACACCACTGCTTTTGCCAGTGCTTTTTGAGCTTCACGTTTAAATGGCGCTTCTTTGGCACACACTTCTAATGCTTCAATTTCTTCTCTAGTTAAGAAAGTTAAAGTTTTTAAATAATTTACTACTTTACTATCTTCGCTGTTTACTAAGAATTGGTATAATTCATAAGATGAAGTTTGCTTTTTATCCAACCAGATTGCTTTTCCTTCACTTTTTCCAAATTTAGTTCCATCTGCTTTAGTTACTAAAGGCATTGTAAATCCAAATACTTCTTTCCCTAATTTTCTACGTGTCAATTCAATTCCAGAAGTTATATTTCCCCACTGATCTTGTCCTGCCACTTGTAACACACAGTTTCTTGTTTTATACAAATGCATAAAGTCTAGTGCTTGTAAGATCATATAAGAAAATTCTGTATAGGTGATTCCGTCATCTAATCTTCTCGCTACTATATCTTTACTTAACATATAGTTAATATTAAAGTATTTCCCATAATCTCTTAAGAAATCTAAAATACTAATTTCATTAATCCAATCGTAGTTATTTACTACTTCAAAACCAAATATATCAATTGCTTGTCTTTTTAAACATTCAAAATTATAATCGACTTCTTCTTTTGTAATCATTGAACGCTCAGCACTAGGTCTTGGATCTCCAATAAGCCCAGTTCCTCCACCTACTAATAAGATTGGATTATGTCCTGCATTTTTCAATCTTTTAGAAATCAAGAATGATGAATAGTGTCCAATATGCAGACTACTTCCTGTAGGATCGGTTCCAATATAAAAAGTAACAGATTCATTGTTTAACATATCTTCTAATTTTGGTGAACTACATTCTTTTATCAGTCCACGCCATACTAATTCTTCGTAAATTTTCATTTTTTATCCCTTTCATAAAAAAACGTCCTTAATTCTAAGGACGTAATATACGCGTTGCCACCTTAGTTCATACTTATACAAGTATGCACCTCAACTTCTTTATCGCAGAAATACGTTCGTGTTTATCGTAAGGTGTATTCACAAATTAAGTACCTGGTTTTCAGCAACCACCAGTTCTCTACGCTACTTTATTTTGTTACTATTTCTTAACACAAATTATATAGTTGATTTTCTAGGTGTATAGATATAACTTAATTCTGTTTCTCTATTATACCCATCTTCATTTTCTTCATGTAACATTTTTGTCATTACACGCATTGATACAGCCCCTAAATCATAATCAGGGATTTTAAATCCTGAGATTTGAGGTCTAGCCATCGAGTTATATTTACTATCTAATACACATACTAATTCTAAATCATCTGGAATTGACTTCCCTGCTTCTTGTACAGAATTTAATACTGCCATCGCTTGTGAATCACGGTAAGTGATTACTAAGTCATGTGAAAACATTTTAAAATAGTCTTTCAAGAACATATATGATGAACGATATTCTTTTGGTATCTCAATATAGTTCGTGAATGTAAGTCCGTTATCTTCAAATGCTTTTTTCAATCCTTCATTTAATTGTTTAATCATCGCTGGATTTTTTCTATCTTCTATTAAGGCAAGATTTGTTTTCCCTTTTTTGATGTATTTATCTGCATAATCATAAATTAATTTAGCATAATCAACATATACAGAACAAATATTGTCTGCAATCATTTGATTCCCAATCACTACAATTGGCACTTGGTAATTCGTAAGTACTTTCAAGTCATCTTTATCTAATTTATCATTAAAGATAATAACACCATCTACTCTTGATTTAATAATCGTTTCAATAATATCATTTGTTTTACTAATTCCTTCAGTTGTTGTATGTAGCACAATGTTATAGTTATAAATTTTAGCTACATCAATTAACCCATTAATAATTTGCCCTGTGTAATAAAAACTAGCTTCTGGGACTACTAATGCGATAGTCGTTGTTTTTTGTAATGCTAATCCTTGTGCAATCGCATTTGGTTTATATCCTAATTTTTCGATTGCTTCTTGTACTTTAGAACGTGTATCTTCTCTAACTACTTCTGAGCCGTTAATAACACGTGATACTGTGGCTAAAGAAACATCCGCTTCCTTAGCTACATCATATATGGTAATTCTTTTCATTTTTTAATCCTCTGTATTTTCTTGATTCATTGTATGAATCACAACTCCATCATCATCTAATGCTTTTTCTATCTTTTCTAATGCTTTTTTCGCTAGGTTTAATGTAGTTGTTTTTGCTTTTTTAACATTCTTTTTGATATTTTCATCATTCTTAACATTGGTGAATGTATCACTTACATTATCTTTTACTTTGTTAAAAGTATCGCAATCATTGACATAATTAGCCATTTCTTTGCATTTTCCCTGTACTACTTCTAATATATCTTGTACTTTGTCATCTTCCTTAAATTCTTTTACTTTTTTACTCATTGTTTCTAGCGCTAAATCAGTTGTATCTTTCAATTTTTCTATCATTTGACGATTTCGTTCTGGATCATTGTGTTCTTCAATAAATTTTTTCGTTTGTTCAAACAAACTTTCTAATTCTTCAGCTAACTTTTTAACCAATGATTTCAATCTCGAATTATCAGTTGCTTGTTCAAGTTCGATTAGTTTAATTTTCGTTTCTTCTTGAAATGCGTTAAACTCCATATGTTCTTCCATCTTAAGCCTCCAATTGTTCATCGTCTACAACGATTTCTGTTTCTTCATTAGGCATCACTTTATTTAATAAGTAATCTTTAATAGATGTTAAATTATTAATAAGAACTACTAACGCACTTGTTAGTGCTGTTTTACTTACTTCGTGCACTTGATCTATAGTTTGCGATAATTCACCTACCGTAGCTAAAGGAGCATCTAATTTACTTACTTGTTTATCACAATTTTCAATCATTTTCGTAGATGTCTGCAATGTTGTATCCAATGTTTTCATTGTTCCAATTAATTTTTTTAAAAACATAATTAAATAAACAACCAAAACAAATAATCCAATCGGTAATAAATCTAAGCATACATTGTGAATCATTTGAATAAAGTCTTGTGTATCCATGTGTAACCTCTTTCTATTTTATATTATTTTGTAAGCATTTTCAAGACTATTGAAAGTTTTTGACAATATCTTTGAATTTGTAAATATCTTTACTACTCATAAATAAATAACATGCCGGTTGCTTCGCTATCATCTCTTTTGCACTAGCTTGTGTTTCCGCTAATAGTTGAGAACCAGCAACCATGTTTACTAAGTCGTTAATCGTTACACTAATACCTTCTTCTCGTTCCATATTTTCAGGGAAGTCAAAGAAATATACTTCATCAGCTCCGTCAAAAGCGTGTTCAAATAAACTTAAAAAGTACTCAATTCTTGAATAACGATCTGGTTTAAAAAATGCAATCACTTTTTTGTTTGGATACTTTTGCTTAGCTGCTTCAATCGTTAGTGAAATTGCAGTTGGATGATGTGCATAATCATCTATATATACATTTTCCCCAACTTCTTCAATACTAAACCTTCTTTTTACACCTTCATAATTTTGAAGTGATAAATTAATTTTTTCTGGTTCAATTCCATTCATAATTCCAATGGCAATAACACCCAATGCATTCCATAATAAATGTTTTCCAAACAATGGTAACTTAAATGAAGCGTAGAATTCATTTTGATACATACAATCAAAACTTACCCCTTGTTCATCCTCTACCACATTCGTTGCATATACATCATTATTATCGTTCAATCCATAAAATAAATGAGGCGTTGTATATTTGATTTTACGTGTATTTTCTTCATCACCAAATACAGCGATTCCTTTTTTCACTTGCCCACAAAAGCTAGTAAATGCATCTAGGTAATCATCCATATCTTTATAATAATCAACATGATCCAATTCAATATTTAAAAGAATGGCATAGTCTGGATGGTATGCTAAGAAATTACGTTGATATTCACAAGATTCCAAGATGAAGTTAGTCGCATCTTTAGGCATATATCCTGTACCATCACCAATTAGATATCCACAAGTAGAAACATCATTCATTACGTGTGCTAACATTCCTGTGGTATTCGTTTTCCCATGAGTCCCACATACACAAATAGAATTATACTGTGTAACTAGATGACCTAAAAACTGAGGATACGTGTATGTCTTCACACTTGTGTTTTGTTTTGCTGCCGCAACTTCTTCATTGCTATCATTAAACGAATTTCCAATAATAACAATCATATTATCTTTAATATTTTCTTTGTCAAATGTAGTAAACGGAATATTTCTTTGAGTCAAACTTTGTTGCGTGAAAATAAACTTCTCTATATCTGATCCACTTACTTCTTCCCCTGTATCTTTTAAAATACAAGCTAATGAAGCCATTCCTGAACCTTTAATACCAATAAAATGATACATGTATTTCCTCCTTAAAATGGCAATGAATCATCGCTTACTTCAGTTACCTTATCGTTTTCAAATATTTCTTCAATAATTACTTTTTCTTCTCCAAATAAAGAACATTGAATTAAATCTTCACTAGTGATTTCTACTTTACTAACAATTTCATCTAATGGAATATTGTCAACATCATCATTTGCATCAATAATATCTTCTATATTCGAAAATTTAAAAGTTTCTGCTTCCTGCTTTTTTTTATCATGTAAAATCGGTTGCACTTCTTTTACTCCATAAATTGGAGAAATAACATTATTGAATGTTTCTTTCTTAATTGGAGCGATATATGGTGCGTCCGAACTTGACTCACTATTGCTCGATTTATTCGAACCTTTAATCAAAGAAATTACTGGTTGCATTTGAAATTCTTCTTTTCTTACAATTATTTTTTGTCTTACACTCTTTTCTTCTACCGCTACTGGAACTTCTTCCATCGCTTCTTCCACGTGGATATCAACATTGATTTTCCCCATTGTTGGTGTATGTTCCACCTTTGTTTTTAACGTAGGAGCTTCTTCTACAAATTGTTTAAACTTAGATGCTTCTACTATTGCTTCTTCGTATTGTACTTCTTCTTCATATTGTTCGTACTCATCTTCTTCTTCCGCAAAAATGAATTTTTTTAATTTATTTAACATGTATATTCTCCTTTCGAAAATACATTCCCTACTATCGCTTCAGTATCTAGTATTAATATTCCTTTTTTCTTTTCTGTAATCAATCCTAGTTCATAAGCACTACATAACATACCACTTGATTCAATACCTCTTAATTTACCAGCTTGAATGAATAGACCACTTGGCATTACTGCATTTACTTTTGCTACTACTACTTTAATTCCTTCACATACATTTGCTGCACCACATACGATTTGTAGTGTTTCTTCGTTTACATCTACTTCACAAACGTGTAAGTGATCACTATCAGGATGTGCTACACAACTTTTTACTTCTCCAACTACTATATACGAAGTAAAGTCATGAGAGAGTGTAGTTTGCGCATCGTTTTCTAATACTTCATTAAGAGTTGCTAACAAAGACGTACTCATTTCTTGATATCCATCACGCTCTACTTGTAGAGCCATATTAATATTATATGCAATTGCGTTATCTTGTGCATCATACATCACACTAACACGTTGTAATGTGTTTACGTAAGCAACTTCTTTTTCTACTTCACTTACTTTTATCATTACTGTATTAGGAAAAGCAAATGCATTATAGTACACTCTTAAAATCATACTAATTCTCCTAAGAATGCATCTATTTCTTTTTCCGTTTTTCTTAATTTAGAAACAAAACGAGCAACTTCTTTATGTTCTTTAATCGCAACAAATGAAGGAATCCCCATTACATCGTATTCTTTTCTTAACTCTGGATGCGCTGCTGTATCCACATAAATAAATTTATAATGATTATATTTCTCAATTAATCTTGCTAAGAATGGTTTAATAAATAAACAGTCTGGACACCAATCTGCACTAAACACTAATATAGTGACTTCATTTGTATCTAATTGTGTTTCTAATTCTTCTATACTAACCAATGTACTCATCATTGTTTTCATATTAATTCTCCTCTTTTACTTTTTTAAACACTGCACGATATATAGGATTTCCTTTATTCATGAATTTTTGTTCATACTCACTTATTGCATCTTCATCATGTGTTTCTCTTCTAAAATCTACACATAACTCTTCAATACTGAATCCTTCTTTTAAAATATTAACAACTGAATACTCAAATAACGCTGAGTTATCCGTCTTCATATGTAATTCTCCATCATCTTTAAGTATTTGTTTATAAATACTTGTAAAGTTTCCATGAGATAAACGTCTTTTTGTTGTTCTTTTCTTAGGCCATGGATCTGAGAAGTTCAAATGAATCGCATCTATTTCTTTATCAAAATAGTCTAATAAATGCATTGCTTCATTTTGAATGAATTTTCTGTTTTCTTTTGCTTCTTCACTTTTCTTTACCGCATATGCTGCGACACTTTCATTTCGCTCCATCCCTATCCAACCAATATCAGGATACATATCAGACATTTTAATCCAATAATCTCCTTTTCCGCTTCCTATTTCTAAATGAATACATTCGCGATTCATGTATGTATTCCAATTCCCTTTGATATCTTGTGGCGATTGTACAACCACTTCTGCTGATCCTAAAAATTCTTCAGCCCATTTTAATCTTCTAACTCTCATCTATTCTCCTAGCTTTTCTATTGCACTTGCATATATAGCTGTTGCATTCATTAAATCTTTTATTTTCATTCCTTCATCTTTTTCGTGTGGTCCACCTACAAAAAATGGTGTTTCCTCTTTCATTGGGAATTCTGGTCCAAACGCGACAAAGTTATCAAATTTTCTAGCGTATGTACCTCCACCAATCGTTTTAATCGGTGTAAAGTGATCATTACTATATGTACGATAACTATCTTCTAATATACTAATTAGTTTAGATTTAGGATCCACAAATAAAGGCTTAGAATCACTTATGTTTTCAATGGTAAATCCCATTTGTTTTTCTACAATTACTCGTCTTACTTTAGCAACGATATCATCTGCAGTTGTATCATTAGGATAACGAATATCTACTAATACATCTAGTGTTCCATTTTCAATATTAACAATCCCAGCATTCATTGTTAAGTACCCCATGTAGGCACCTTCAATATACACATTAGATCCACTACCTTTCCAGTCGTGTAATAATGTATATAAGTGTTTTGCAGCGATATCATCAAATGTAGTCCCTACAAAGTTTAACAAGTGTAGTGCTGCATTCACACCAATTGCACTATATGCTGAATGTGCAAAAACACCATCCATTTCTAGTACCACTTCATTTTCTTCACGTACTACATTACCTGTTAAGTTATGAGACTTCATATAATCCTGGTATAACTCTTCTTCTTTATCACTTAATGAATGTAGGCTAAGACTTGCTTTACCAATAACGATATTTGCACGCTCTCCTGCTCTCATAGATTTAATTACGCCATTATATTCTCCACGAATATGATAGTCTAAGATACCTTTTTCCCCATAAATTAACGGAAAGTCCGCATCTGGTGTAAATCCAATAGATGGTATTTCCCCATGTTTTTTATAGTAATCCATACATTCCATTCCACTTTCTTCATCACAACCCATAATAAGCATCACTTTTTTGTTTAACTTAATATTTGCGTCTTTCAACATTTTCATTGCATAGTATCCACAAAGTGTGGGTCCTTTATCATCTAAAATACCACGACCAAATACATACCCATCTTCTATTTCACATCCGTAAGGATCTTTTGTCCAACCTGTTCCTACTGGTACGATATCTAAGTGTCCTAAAATACCAACACTTTCAGTTCCTTCTCCATATTCTATAACTCCAGCATATCCATTGTAATCTTTCACAACGAATCCATCTTTTCTAGCTAAATCAAGCATGTAATCTAATGCCTCACGACATCCGTTACCGAATGGTGCATGTTCAGTTGCTTGCGCATCGTTACGTAGCGAAGGAATCGCTATAATATTTTTCAAATCTTGAAGATATGCTTCTTCATATTGTTTTGTTTTATTTAAATAATCCATAATTTCACCTCATTAGTTTCTAATTTCCATTACCACTATTGTAACACATTTTTGTTAGTTTATGAAACATGATGAAACAAATTACATTATTTCCTACAATTCGATTTTATTCATTTATTTAACAATTATTTTTAGTGCTAGCGAAGCCTTCTCACCTATGTACGCATCTAATATAATCGTTGTATTATCAAGTAATTATCCTTTATCAATCTCACCTTTCAACATAAAAAGGCGAAACCATACTTTGATCTGATACTTGTCAAGTAGACACGAGTTTCAAAAATAATCAAATGCAGACT
>CAMQRS010000052.1 GCA_947036815.1 uncultured Erysipelotrichaceae bacterium | reverse complement strand
AAAGAAAAAATAAGGACCACTGAAACTTCTGTATATAAAGATGGAACCTTGTTATTAAATATCAATAAGCATGCATTGAATAAAGATGGTGAAGTTAAAAAAGATTTCATTGAATTGCTAATATTGAATTTTGAACAATATGGAGAAATTAATAATCTGCAAATAGTTGTGGATGGACAATTAATCAGCATTGATGGAAAAAACAAACTTAAGATAAACGAAAAAGAATAAAGAAAACCTTCACTTTGTGGTAGAATAAATAAAGTGGAGGTTTTTAATATGAAAAACAATATCCTTTTAATAGACGGAAATTCTTTGTTATTTCGTGCTTATCATGCAACTGCATATCGCGGTAATTTTATGAGTACATCCCAAGGGATTCCAACAAATGCGATTTTCGGATTTGCAAATATGATCAATAAGGCAATTAAATTGCTTGAACCTAAATATGTAATGGTAGCTTGGGATACTGGGAAACCAACGTTCCGACATGAAAGTTTTGAAGAATACAAAGGTACAAGAAAAGAAGTGGAAATGGAGTTAAAGGTTCAATTTCCAATGGTGAGAGAGTATCTTGACGCATACCCTATTTTTCAATATGAAGAAGTAGGTCTAGAAGCAGATGATATCATTGGAAGTATTGCGAAGCAATATCCCAATGATAAAATACATATTTTAAGTAGTGATAAAGATTTATTACAATTAATTGATGATACAACTGATGTATTCCTTATGAAAAAAGGAGTAACTGAAATGAAACTCATGGATGAAAAAGCATTGATGGAAGATATGGAAATTACACCCTTACAAATTATAGATATGAAAGCATTGAGCGGAGATAGTGCAGATAACATTCCTGGTGTCAGAGGTATCGGCGATAAGACTGCTGTCAAACTACTACATGCTTATCAAACATTAGAAGGTGTATATGAAAATATAGAATCTTTGAAAGGTAAGCAAAAAGAGAAACTAATCGAAGATAAAGCAATTGCATTTATGTCTAAAGAGTTAGCAACAATTAAAATAGATTGCGCTTTTGATTTTGCATTAGACCAATTTTTATATACAAGTAATGGAGAAACTTTAAATAATTTTTATCGTAAATATGAAATGAATTCGTTAATGGTAAAAGAAACAAAAATAGAGAAAAAAATATTGAATTATCAAGTTATTACATCTCTTACAGAGATGGTAGTCGAATTTGAAATGTTTGTTATCTTAGATTATGATAATGAAAATTTTCATCAAGCGACGCTATATGGGATGATGCTTCAAAATTCTATTGGAGTTTATTATATTTCGTTAGAACATATGATGACTGACAAGGTATGTAATGACTACTTGAGTAATGAAATTACGAAGTGTACCTACGACGTTAAAATGCTTTACCATTTGTTAGATCGCTATGGATTGTCATACAATGGGTTCAATAATGATTTAATGATTGCAAGTTTTTTAAATGATAATTCAATCATAAATTATGATCGTTTTGTTGACGCATTTCATTATCAAGAAGATAAGAAAAAACAAGATATATATGGAAAAGCAGGTAAGCCAATTATGATTGACGAATCAGATAAGTTAGATTACTTAAATAAACAAATTCAAATGTTTAGTGTATGTAAAGAAGCTGTATTCGTACAACTACGAGAAAAAGAGTTAGAGTTCATCTATCGTGATGTCGAATTAAAGGTAGCGTATATTCTATTTACAATGGAAAAAGAAGGGATTACTACAAGTCATAGTGTCTTGGATGAAATAGGGAATACTACATTATTAAAGATTAAGCAATTTGAAAAAGAAATTTTTGAGATTGTAGGTCATGAGTTCAATGTGAATTCACCCAAACAACTAGGAGAAGTTCTTTTTGATGAACTTAGATTAAAAAGTAATAAGAAAAGAAGTACTGCCATTGATGTATTAGAAAAAATGGTAGGTGTACATCCAATAGCAACATTATTAATTCAATATCGTAAATATCAAAAAATTTACTCTACCTATACAGAAGGACTAAAAAAACACATTCTAAAAGATGGGAAAATACATACGGTGTTTAATCAATGTTTAACACAAACAGGAAGACTATCATCTAGTGAACCTAATCTTCAAAATTTAAGTGTAAAAGATGATGATGCAAAACAAGTAAGAAGAGCATTTGAAGCGAGTGAGAATCACATCTTATTTACAGTAGATTATTCGCAAATTGAACTACGAGTACTAGCTCATATGGCGAATGAAGAAAAAATGGTTGCTGCTTTTAATCAGGGCATAGATATTCATGCTAAAACGGCGATGGAAGTGTTTGGCTGTGAAGTGGATGCAGTAGATAGCACAATGAGAAGACAAGCTAAAGTAGTTAACTTTGGGATTGTCTATGGACAAAGTGAATTTGGATTAAGTGAAGAGTTAGGAATTACAAGAAATGATGCAAAAGAATTTATGGAGAAATACTTTACTTCTTATCCTCAAATTCATTCGTTTATGGATGAAACAATTGAAGGGTGTAAAAAGAACGGATATGTAACAACGTTATTTAATAGAAGAAGATACATACCAGAAATCTCAGATGCAAATTATATGACAAGAGAGTTTGGAAAAAGAGCTGCAATGAACGCTCCTATTCAAGGGAGTGCCGCAGACTTAATTAAAATAGCAATGATTAAAGTATATGAATTAATGCAACATCAAGGCGTGAAATCAAAAATGATTTTACAAGTACACGATGAATTAGTATTTGATGTGGTAGAAGAAGAAAAAGAATGGATGGAAAAACTAGTGGTAGAAGGAATGGAACAAGCCTATGAATTAGTTGTGCCATTAGTTGTTGATTATGGATTTGGAAAGAACTATTACGAGGTTAAATAATGCCTGAATTACCAGAGGTTGAAACTGTTTTACGAACGTTAGAAGATAGATTGCAAAACTTTACTATCCAAAAGGTACACGTTCTTTATGATAAAATGATTTACAATAATACTGAGATGGATTTTGAGGAAGCTTTAGTGAATGAACAAGTTGATGAGTATTATCGAATTGGTAAATATATGATATTTGAACTTACTCATTATTACTTAATTGCGCATATGCGTATGGAAGGTAAGTTTTATATACAAGAAAATGAGGAAGTGATAGGGAAGCATATCCATGTTATTTTCGATTTAGGAAATAAACAGTTACGCTATCATGACACTCGTAAATTTGGGCGTATGTACGTATATGATAAAACAACGCATTTCACAGAGTTAGATGTGTTTAAACATGTTGGATATGATGCATTTGATAGTCGATTAACAACAAACTACTTAATGCAATCTTGTGAAAATAAAAGAGTCAGTGTCAAACAGTTCTTACTAGACCAAAGGTATATTGCTGGTATAGGGAATATCTATGCTGATGAAATTTGTTTTTCATGTAAATTTCATCCGAGTCTAAGTGTAGCAGAATTAAAAGAAGAAGACTTTGATCATATACTTATTGAAACTAGAAGAATATTAAATGGAGCAATTCAAGCAGGTGGAAGTACGATACGTTCTTATACCTCTTCATTAAAGGTGGATGGACGCTTTCAACTGCAACTAAAAGTGCATCAACAAGTACATCAACCATGCAAGATTTGTGGTACAATAATTGAGAAAATAAAACATCATGGACGAGGCACATATTTTTGTGCGAAGTGTCAACAGAGGAAGTAATGAAGAAAATAGCAATTAGTGGAAATATTGGGACAGGAAAATCACATGTATGCAAAAAACTACGAGAACGTGGTTTTTTCTGTATCGATTGCGATGAAATTGCAAAAAGAGTAAGAATTGAAAAGCACGATGAGATTCTACGATGCTTCCAAGTGAGTGATACACACCAACTTGGAGCGATTGTATTCAATAATGAAATGGAAAAAAAGAAGTTAGAAGCTTTATTATATCCAAGAATAATTGAAATCATGCTTACTGAAATGCACGTATATGAAGGAGACGTATTCGTTGAAGTACCACTGCTTTTCGAAAAGAAATGGGAACATTACTTTGATGAATGTTGGTTAGTGTACGCGAATAAAGAAGTGGCAATCCAAAGATTGTTGGTAAATAGGAATATGTCAATTGATCAAATACATAGCATAATAGATAACCAAATGGATATTGAAGAGAAAGTAGCGAAAGCAGACTTTGTGATAATGAATAGCGGGGATGAAGATGTCATGACCCAAATTAATGAGAGGATGAATCATAATGTTACATAGAGAAGATTTATTAGTTTTGAGTATGCATAATGAAATGAGTTCTGCTCATTTTTCAACCTTAACTTTATTGTATAAACCGTTAATTGGGGATCAAGCATATAATTTATACTTAACGTTAGTTGCGATTAAACAACAGGAATTACAAATAAGTAATCATTCTTTAATAGAACGAACAACAAAATTAAGCATGGAAGCAATGGAACAAGCGAGAGCTATTTGCGAACAATTTTTATTAGTTAGAACATTCTATAATAAACAAGAAAACAAATATTTATATGCCTTAGGAGTTCCTATGCAACCAAGTGCATTCTTAGGACATGATGTATTTGGTAGATACTTTCAAAAAGTAATGGGTAGTGATGCCTTAGCTTTTTATAATAAAAATGAACGTATTGTTGATAAGACTAATTATATTGAAATGAGTTCTCAAATAGAAAACTTGATTAAAGATAAATGGAATGAAGTGGATGAAAAGACTTTTAATGAAACTCAAAAAGACTTTGATCAAACTAAATTTGAACACTTGAATATTATATTTAATGAACAAGAGTTTTTACACAATCTAGGGGAACTAGTACTTCCTTCTAGTCAAAGAACAGCAAAGACGATTAGAGAAATAGCAGAAATAGCAACTATATACGGAGTTAATGAAAGCATGATGCGTAAGTTATTAGTGCGTGCATGGGATGATGACACACATCGAGTTGATATGGCTAAACTTACTGATGTATGTTTGAAGACAACTGCTAAATATAGTAACACATTTAAAGATGCTTATATGCTACCGACCATACGTTTTTTAGAAGAGAAACAAAATGGTGTGAAACTAGGTTATGCAGATAAATTATTAGCGATAAAATTAGTAGAAGAATATAAATTACAACCACAAGTAGCAAATATTATTTTTGATACTTGTTTGAAAATGAATAATCAAAAAATTGTAGGTACAGTGATAGAACGTTTAGCGAGTAGTTGGTTACGATTGAAAATAGATAATTTGGAAATGGCTAAGAAACAAATGTTGGTTGAAATTAATTCATTCCAACAAAATAAATTCAACAAACAAAATATTATTGTTCAAGATTGGGATGATATACAACAACCAAGCAATGACGATGATGAAGAGCTGTTAGAACAATTTAATAAGTTAAAGGAGGAATATAATGCAACAAATAAAATTTAATATCACGTTAAATGAAGAAGAAAAACGTTTGAAGATGATAGAAATCGAAAAATTAAAAAATAACGACATAATGACACACTGGATGCAAGAAAATAATGTTCCTCTTAGTTGCTTAGAAACACATACATATACATTGAAAGAATATTGGGAGAGAAAAGAAAAATGTATTCGTTGTTTAGGATTAAATTATTGTGCGCAAACTAGTAAAGGATATTTACTAGACGTTAAGTATAGAGGATATTTTGAACAAATAAGTAGAGCTTGTTCATTCACGAAAGAAAAACAACAAAGATTAAAACATGCTGAAAATTACTCGCTTTGCGATATGAGTGAAGCACAATTAAGTTTAAGTATTTTTAATATTGATTTAAAAAATGAAAGTAAAGAATATAAAAATCTATGTGTGACAATTCTTAATGGATTACAAAATGGATTCGACAAAGGAATCTATTTATGTGGGAAGCCGGGAAGTGGAAAAACCTATTTAGCATGTTGTATCGCAAATGAATTTGCGAAACAAGGAAAAAAATGTGCCTTTGTTAATACAGCCAAGTTTATTGATGATCTAAAACGCTGTCTTAAAGATGCACAAGCATACAAGAAGATGATCCAAGCTTTACGTAATGCTGATGTTGTTATCTTTGATGATTTCGCATCTGAAAATGTATCTAATTGGTGTAGAGATGAAATATTATGTTCTATTTTAAATGAAAGAATGGAACATAATAGGCTTACTATCTTTACTAGTAATTACACGATGAAAAATTTAATCACGTATTATACGTTACCAAAAGGTAGTGCAAATGAAGACGTTGGTGCAATACGTTTAGTAGAAAGAATGAAAGCACTCTCAAGTGAAAATGTATTAAATTGTGAGAATAGGCGTGTAAAATAACACGAATAAGAGTGGTATTTGTAAGTGAAAAATGTTAATATATTACAGTATTATTGGAGGAACTCTATATGATTAAAAAAATAGGTGTTTTAACTTCTGGTGGGGACTCTCCTGGAATGAATGCTGCGATTAGAGCAGTTGCAAGAGTTGGAGCCTTAGAAGGATTAGAAGTATATGGTATATACAATGGATACAAGGGAATGGTTGATGGGGATATTGAACTATTAACACGTGACCATTTATCTGATGTATTAGATCGTGGAGGAACATTTTTAGGTTCGGCACGTTTACCAGAATTTAAAGAGATTGAAGTCAGAAAAAAAGCAGTTGAACAACTTCAAAAACATGGAATTGAAGCAGTTGTAGTAATTGGAGGAGATGGAAGTTATCGTGGAGCAGCAGCCCTTACAAAGATGGGGATTAACTGTATTGCTATTCCCGGAACAATCGATAATGATATCACGAGTACAGATTCTACGATAGGGTTCGATACAGCTTTAAATACAGTCGTAGACGCAGTGGATAAACTTAGAGATACATCGAATTCACATCATAGATGTTCGGTTGTAGAAGTAATGGGTAATAGATGTGGGGATTTAGCTTTGTTTTCAGGAATTGCTTGTGGGGCGGAAATAATCGTTACTGCACAAACCGGATTTGATGAAATTGAAGTGTTAGATGCATTAAAAGAATTTGATATATCGAAAAAGAAAAAACATGCTATTGTTATTATTTCGGAAAAAATTACAGATGTAGAATCATTTGCACGTAAAGTAAGTCAATTCACAGGGTTCTCCGGAAGAGCTACCGTGCTTGGACATGTGCAAAGAGGAGGTTCACCAACACCAAACGATAGAGTATTAGCTTCTCGTATGGGTGAAAAAGCGGTGGATTTATTATTGCAAGGAATAGGTGGACAATGCGTAGGTATTCAAAAAGGTGAAGTTGTTGGGGTTCCCATCGAAGAAGCTTTAAATATACCGAGAGTGTCTAGAAAAGATTTGAAAAATTTATTTGATCGATTAGTATAAACTCGGAGGAACTAAAATAGATGAAAAAAACAAAAATTATTTGTACGATTGGACCAGTATCAGAAACGCAAGAAATGCTTAAAAAAATGTCAATGGAAGGGATGAATGTTTGTAGACTTAACTTCTCTCATGGAGATTTTGAAGAGCACGGAAACAGAATTATCAATATCCGTGCTGTATCTAAAGAACTTAATAAAAATATTGCAATTTTATTAGATACTAAAGGACCTGAAGTTAGATGTGGAGAGTTTGCAAACGACGCTGAAACATATGAATTAGGAGATATGATTACATTAGTTAGAGAAAAAATTATGGGAACAAAAGAAAGATTACACATTCAATGTTCTGAAATTTTTGATGATGTACTTGTAGGTGGAACAATTTTAATTGATGATGGTAAAGTTAGATTAACAATTATCAACAAACGCGATGGGGAATTAGATTGCCGTATTGAAAACCCAGGAGTATTAAAAAGTAAAAAAGGATGTAACTTACCAGGTGTTAAATTAACAATGCCATTTATCTCTCAAAAAGATGAAAGCGATATTCGTTTTGGTTGTCAAAAAGATGTAGACTTCATTGCTGCTTCATTCACAAGAAGAAAACAAGATATCTTAGATATTCGTGCAATCTTAAAAGATGAAGGTAAAGAACATATCCAAATTATTGCGAAAATTGAAAATCAAGAAGGATACGATAATTTAGATGAAATCTTAACTGTTGTTGACGGAATTATGGTTGCTCGTGGGGATTTAGGTGTAGATGTTTCATTTGACTTAGTTCCTATGTACCAAAAAGAAATCATTAGACGTTGTAATGAATTAGGGAAACCAGTTATTACGGCTACTCATATGTTAGAAACAATGCAAGGAAATCCAAGACCAACACGTGCGGAAGCAAGTGATGTTGCGAATGCAGTATTGGACGGAACAGATGCAACAATGCTTTCTGGAGAATCTGCTGCAGGTATGTACCCAATTGAAGCGGTAAGTACAATGGCTAGAATTGCTTCTACTTATGAACAAATGATCCCTTATAGAGATCGTCTTAAAAAATCGATGAAAGGTGCAAACCGTACAGTAAATGATGCAATTGCTATTTCAGTTGCTGATACTACATTAG
This sequence comes from uncultured Erysipelotrichaceae bacterium, assembly GCA_947036815.1. GTDB lineage: Bacteria > Bacillota_I > Bacilli_A > Erysipelotrichales > Erysipelotrichaceae > CAMQRS01. The sequence continues at coordinate 396 of CAMQRS010000052.1, read as the reverse complement.
CGATTGATGTTGCTTGTGTTGTTGTATTTACTGAATCTGGTGCAAGTGCTAGAAGAATTTCTAAATATAAACCAAACTGTCCAATTATCGCTGTTACTTTTGATGAAAGAGTAGAGCGTGGATTAGGGCTTTGCTGGGGAGTAAGTACTGTATTATCTCAAAAAGCTAATACAAGAGATCTTGAATCACAAATGGCTCAAGATATTGCTAAAAATGCTGGATTCCAAATTGGAGAATCTATCATTATAGTTGCTGGTTACCCAAGTGGTGTTGGAGCAACAAATGCAATGAGAATTATTGAAATTAAATAAGTTTAAAATATAAGGGCAAAAAAGCGAGTGAATGATATGATGCTTATCGAGTAGACACTCAAAAATAATCAAAAAGAAACAATTG
>CAMQRS010000051.1 GCA_947036815.1 uncultured Erysipelotrichaceae bacterium | reverse complement strand
TTACCGGAGTATCAGTTAACGCTTGAAATTTTTTAACCATAAATCTAATTTGTGGTCCAACTAAGCAAATATCAGCTTTTTCAAAGTTTTCATTACTTTCACTGCTTGACACTGCCCAAATTTCCGCTTCAATACCTTCAACTTTTGCAACATCCTGCATTTTTGTAACTAGCAAGCTAGTCGACATCCCTGCATTACATACAAGTAAAATATTTATCATTTGTCTCTATACCTCCTTTTCATTGATTACTTTTTTAATCCATAATCCTGATTTTTTTATTACTCTCTCTTGTGTTTCTAAATTAAGAGATACATAACCATAACGATTTTTATAAGCATTTGCCCATGACCAGTTATCGACAAATGTCCATAAGTGATACCCTACACAATTACTTCCTTCATTAATTCCTTTGAATAGGTTTTCTAAATGTTCTTTAATGAATTCAATTCGATAATCGTCACTTACATAACCATTTTCATCCATGAATCTTTCTTCATTTTCTACACCCATTCCATTCTCAGAAACAAACCACTTCACATTGTCGTAGTTGTCTTTTAAATTAATTGCGATATCATATAATCCTTCAGGATAGATTTCCCATCCTCTATAAGGATTCATTCTTCTTCCAGGCATTTCGAAGTGTTCTCCAAAATGTTCTGGCATCAACATGTCTCCCTCTTTACGTTCTAAGCTACTACGCTTAATACGTCTAGGCATATAATAATTAACCCCTAAATAATCAATTGTGTTAACTCTAATGATTTCAAGTTCTTCTTGTGTATATTCAGGCATCATATCGTTTTTCCCTAATAATTCAACTAAATCTTTAGGATACTCACCTTTTAATGCTGGATCAAGGAAACTTCTATTAAATAATAAATCACTAATATAAGCAGCTTTCACATCTTCTTCTTCATCTGAACTAGGGTAACTTGGTGTTAAGTTTAATATAACTCCAATTTCCCCATCTAATTTTAATTCGCGATACTCTTTAATTGCCATTGCACTAGCCAACGCGGTGTTATATGCAGCTTGCACTGCCAATTTAGAATCCACAATTAATGGATAATGGAATTGATATAAATAACACGCTTCAATTGGCACAATAGGCTCATTGAATGTAAACCAGTATTTCACTAAATCCCCAAATAGTTCGAAACATTTTTTAGCATATTTTACATACAGTAGCATTACTTCTTTATTCGAAAGTCCGCCACGAGTTTCTAATTCTATAGGCATATCGAAATGATATAAATTCACATAAGGTGTAATTCCATTTTCAATTAAGTAAGTGAAATAATCACGATAGAATTGCACTGATTTCTCACAAACTTCAACTGTATCAAAATTTGTTATTAATCTTGACCATTGAATACTTGTTCTAAAACTTGTGAATCCAATATCCTTCATCATTTCTACATCTTCTTTATACTTGCGGTATACGTCACTAGTCACACTTGGACCAATTTCGTTAAAGAATGCTTTAGAATCTTGTTTATGCCAAAACTCAAATATATTTTCGTTTGGCTTATCAATCGACCCCTCACTTTGTGGACCACTACTTGCAGTTCCAAAAGTAAATTCATTATTTATTTTCATTAACATCCTCCTTTAAAAGCGCTTACAATTTATATGATATACCTTTCTTTTTACTCTGTCAACTGTTTTGTCAAATTTGTACGCTCAAATATGTCGGTCGCTAATTCAGTTGTAAATATATAGATGTCATTGATTGGAATAAATCAAATAAATATCAACTATTCATACTATCCCCACATTAGATATATATGTAAATTCCTTACAATATATGCATATACATGTATCTATTTGACAAGAGCTTACTTATTCGTTATAATCCAAATAGACTATGTGTATAACAATAAAAACATATTTTATTTTTTATATAATTATTTAGTGTAAGACTAACCTTATATATACATGCACGAATAAAACAATTAACTAATGGAGGAACTTATGGAAAAGTACAAATTTGTCGCTACTGAAATAACAACAAAAATAAGCAACGGAGTATACTCTATTGGACAAAAACTGCCTACTGAAACAATTCTTGCTAAACACTATAATGTTTCTAGACATACCATACGTAAAGCCTTAGAGCATCTGTCTCAACGTGGATACGTAGCAACGCGTCAAGGGAGCGGTTCTTACATTACTAACGAAAGTGGCTACCATAGTTTAGATATTCATTCTTTTTCTGAACATTACCAACGTCGTGACGCCAGAAATAAAGTGATAAAGTTTGAAATAGTTGATTCAAACGATGAATTTGAAAAAGAATTCATGTTACCTAATACAAACAAATATTTCCACTGGATCCGTTTAAGATTCTTAGATGGAAATACAGATCCTATTCAATTAGAGTACTCATACGTGCCTCAATATTTGATTCCCGATTTAAAAGAAGAAGATTTAAAAAAATCAGTATATCGTTACATTGAAACTACAACGGGTTATTCGATTGATCATGCATTAAAAGAAATTATTGCTGTTAATCTAAAAGAAGAACAAGCAAATTTATTGAATGTGGCTGTTGGATATCCTGCAACAGTGATTAAAAACATAGCTTTCCTTACTAATGGAGAAGCTTTTGAAATTTCAACGAACTATCACATTAATCAAAGAATTAAGTACTACGCAAAAAAAATATAACTCAAACACCTCTTTATAAAAAGAGGTGTTTTTAAAAAATAAATAATTTAATAAAAACATGTTGCATTATGTTTTTAAATTGTGTATAATGGACAAGTGCTCAAGGGTACAATACAAATGAATATATCGGGACGTGGCGGAATAGGCAGACGCAACGGACTTAAAATCCGTTGAGGGAAACCTCGTGGGGGTTCAAGTCCCCCCGTCCCGACCATTCTAAAAGTAAGCAACAATCAAATGATTGTTGCTTTTTTTGTGCAACATAAGCAAATATACTACTATAAATATAAATAATATCTCGCATTCCACTCTTTTTCTTAAGCTTATTTCAGTTTTAATGTATTTGCACTATATTATCTCAGCCAGTTCGTATAAACCATTCATCTAAAACTCTATCTAATAAAAAAAGAAACAAATTAATGTTTCTTTTTTTATTAGTATACTTCTATTGTATACGAAGTTGTAAATGTTTTATTAGTTTCTAAACTCATCATACCTATTCGATCCTTAAACTCACATGTATTATCTTCAAAATCCCCATGTGAATACCAAGGTTCTATACAAAGGAACGGAGCTCCTTCACCAGGAGTCCAAATTGCTAGGAATGGGTATCCTGCGATACTCACTTTAACTCCACGCCCTTTTTTTCCTTCTAAAGAAACATAAGAACTAGAATAATCTTTATAAATCAAGGTAGCTCTCTCTTCCATCTCTTTATAATTCAATTTTAAATCTTTCATTGTTTTATCAATATAACGAACTTCACCATCATTAAATATTAATTGTTTTAGATTTTCTTCTCTTTCAAAAGATAAAGTATAATCTTCGAAACTTTCTCCACTTACTAACGGCACTCTAAATCCTGGGTGTAATCCAAAAGTAAACGGCATTATTTCTTCATCATCATTAGTTATTTCATAAACTATTTCTACCTTATTATCAATTAACGTATATGTTACATGGTAAGTAAATGCATATGGATACAGTTGTAACGTTTCTTCATTTGATCTCATTTCTAAAGTAAATGCATTCTCTTTTTGATCCACGCAAACTAACGTAGCATAACGAATTAACCCATGATTTTTAAGCGAATATTCTTTTCCTTTTACTGTATATTTTTTACTAAATGTATTTCCTATAATAGGGAATAATGTCGGGTTTTTCCCACCCCAAAATTCACTATCTCCTTGATACATATACTCAATATTTAATTCTTTATCATAAAAACTTTGGATTTCTCCACCAGCAAACGTTAATTCTAATTTATATCTATCATTTTGTATTATCATTTTGTTTCACCTCTTTAATATCATAAAACGAAACACAGAGAAATTATATCTCTATATTTTCTATTTACAAGCTTTCCCTCTCGCATATGTTTGAATTACTTCATAATCACTTGCTAAAACAACTAAATCTGCATCATATCCTGTCATAATTTTTCCTTTAGTATCATCCATTCTTAATGCTCTCGCTGGATTTAATGTACATGAATTAATCGCATAATCAAAAGGAATCATTACTTTTTCAACTAAGATTTCCAATCCTTTATTCATATTCAATGTACTTCCTGCCAACGAATCAATATGTGTTAAATGCGCACTTCCATCAGGGAATATCTCGATTTCATTTCCACCGAAGATATGTTTTGATCCAATTGGACATCCCTTAGCCATCAATGCATCTGTAACCATTAATGAATAGTCACGTCCTTTAGACATAAAGAAATTGTGTAAAGAGTTTATATTAGAATGATTTCCATCACAAATTACTTCTCCAAATACATCTTTGAATCTAAGTGCCGCACCTACTAATCCCGGTTCACGATGATGATATGGCGTCATTCCATTATATACATGAGTCATGCTTTGAGCACCGTGTGCAACTGCCATACAAGCTTGATCAAAAGTAGCACTTGAATGACCTATACTCACTAGCACTCCGTTTTGCGCACAGTATCTTGTCAATGCAAAATCTTCATCATGTTCACAAGCCATAGTAATTACTTTAATTAGTCCTTTTGCTGCTTTTTGATATTCTTTAAATTCTTCTACGTCTGCTTTTTTAATATATTGTTCTGGTTGAGCTCCCTTATATTTCATATCTAAGTAGGGACCTTCAAAGTGAATTCCTACTATTTCCGCTCCTTCATACCCTTCTTCAACTACTGTAGCAACATTCTCAAGCGCTTTAGTAAGCACTTCATTGCTTTGCGTAATTGTTGTTGGACAAACTGATGTAACACCTTCGTCTGTGATATGTTTCATCCAATTACGTAATCCTTCTGGATTCGCATCGTTTGTATCAAACTTATATGCTCCATGTGTGTGAATATCAATAAATCCAGGCACTATTCTTTCATCCCCGTAATCTTTGTCTACTTCCATCTCTCCGTATTTATAAATTCGATTAATCTTAGTATCCACTATTTCTACTTGGGCTGAAATAAATTCTCCGCAAATCCAAATTCTTTTACTTTGTATAATCATAAAGTTATACCTCCTGATGTTTTATATATTTATTATACTCTTAATTTTCTTTTTGTATTATCTTTTTTAACTCAATTGTTATCTTAATTAATAAACCTTATCAATTAAATCTTCGTATATATCCTCTAGTTGTTTTTTTTCAGTTTCATTCATCAATCGTTGCGTAGAATCATGCGTTGGCATTGTTCCTGTATGATACCCTGCAATCATCCCATTATCAACAACGATAAGAGCTGGTACATAAATTTTATTATCTTCTTCATCTAAATAGCTAGACAAAAAATTTTGAAGTTCTACATAAGACTCATTTTCTTCGGTTCTTAAATCTTCACCCTCAGGTCTTACATCTACATAATTAATAGACACCTCTTCTTCTAACGCCACTTGATTTAATACAGGTAACGATTCTAAACACCAAGGACATTGATCAAACCCTAAATACAAGGTAAATGTATCTTTGTTTTTTATTTTAGTAATTACATCTTCAAACTTAGTATTCAAAAATACCCCATCCTTATTATCAAAACCTTCGTATGAACTCATATCAACCGGTTCACAGTCAATCCCACATACTACGTTTTCTTTTATTACTTCCGTTTGACACCCAAACAGGCAAACTAGACATGCTAGTAAAACACTAATTTTCTTCATCGTCTTGTCTCTCCTCAAAAATGCAGTTCACATCATCTATCCCTTTTTTCTTTAACCTACTATTTACAAATCTAGAAAATAAAGAATATCCGATTGCCGCTAATGGCACCGCTAATAGCATTCCTATCAAACCATATAATCCACCTAATATGAAGATAGATAGTAAAATCCACAATCCATTTAATCCAATGCTTGATCCTACAATTTTAGGGTATATTACATTATCCTCAAAATTTGACAACAATTGGAAGATCACAATAAATATAAAAGCACCTTGCACATCAAATGCAAAAATTAATACGAAGTTTAAGCACATACCAAACATTGGTCCAAAGACCGGCACTAGCGCACACACTGATATGATAACCGCCAATAACTCTGGAAAAGGAAACCCTATTAATGAAAATACGATATAAAACATCACTCCACAAAAAGCACCAGCGACTAGTTGTCCACCAATAAACTTAGTAAAAATCATATTTACTTCTTTCCCAAAGTCAACCAACCATATTGTATGCTCCTTAGAGAAAAGACTTGCAATCATTTTTTTTGTTTGATATATATATTTTTCTTTTCCTATTAGCAAATATATACTCAAACAAAATGAAAAGAAGAAACGGAAGAACGCACTCGTAAAAGAAAGTGCATTCGAAATAAATCCATCTGCAACCGCATTTAACAACGGAACTATTTTTTGAAATACTTCATCCCATGACATATCTAAATATACATCAATAATTTCTATGTCATGCAAGTTGTATTCTAAACCTGCTTTATCAAGTAAATCATTAATTGAAATAACGACATTATTTAATAACGTGGAAAAATTCATTATTATTGTTTGTAAACTCGACGCTACTTTAGGTACTACAATAATCAGCAATAAATATAAAATAATTATTGTTAATAAGAATGTCAGCAACAATGAAATAGTTCTTATAAATTTATATAAAAAATTTTCTTCTTTAATTGCTTTTTTCAGTAAATTCTCAATTGAATTCATTGGTATATTCAATACAAATGCAATTCCTATTGCATACCAAAGTGGCGAAAACAATAATAATACATCTATAAATTGAACAAACAATCTTTCATAATTAAAAACTAGAGTGCACGACACTATAAAAAAGACACCCAACAACAACATATTTTTATTCTCTGTTAAAAATTTTTTCATTTTCGCCTTCTTTCGTATTATTTATCTACTCTTAAATTTATTACTTCTATTTCTTGATTATTTTTCATAAATACACGAGGAACCCGATCATTTAATAAGCACAATACCTCATAAGGAATTACATTTAATTGCCTTCCCATATCCTCTACACTTGTAAACTCACCTATAATTTCTACTTTAGTACCTATATTATACATTTCAGGTACTTTAATCATGCATAAATCCATGCATACTTTACCTACTATTTGACAAGCTCTTCCTTCAATAGAAACAAAACGTCCTTTATTAGTAGTGATAAACCCATCTCCATAGCCAATCGGTATCGTTGCGATAATTTCGTCTTCATCACAAGAATAAGTTGCTCCATACCCTATCGTTTCTGTTGCTTTCACTTTTTTTATACAAGCAATCTTACTATACAACGACAATACTGGTCGTACATCAATTTCTGAAGGGATTGATTTAACACCGTATAATACTAAACCTACACGAACTGCATTACTTCTCTCGTCAAGAAAAGATAAAGTAGCATCTGAATTACAGGTGTGAATCCATTTAAATTTATAGTTCAACTGATCAACTATATGGTAGAACCACTTACATTGTCTTTCACAACTCGTTTTATCGATTGAGTCTGCGCTATGATAATGAGTAAAGATACCTTCTATAATTGCATTTTTACATTTCAACAACGTAAACGCACTATTAATATCCTGTATGTTTTTTAAACCAAAACGATTCATTCCCGTGTCAATTTTTATATGCACTTTTAATCCTTCAAGTGAAATATCATTCAATTCTATTAATCCTAATAAAGATGTAACTGTCATCGTTATGTTTTCTTCAATCAAAAGTTTAATATTTTCTTTTTTAACATAACCTAGAATTAAGATATTATTAGTATACCCATTTCTTCTTAAAGTCATCGCCTCATCAACACTAGATACAGCAACATAAGAACAACCAATCTGCTGTAACGTTCTAGCCACTTGGTAATCTCCGTGTCCATAAGCATTCGCTTTTAATACACAAAATAATTCTTTATTTATTGTTTTTTTTATAGATAGATAATTATATGATAAATTATCTAAGTTAATTTGCGCCCATGTATCTCTATATAACATGCAGTCCTCCTATATGATTCTAGAATTATAGTATGCCAAATATATAGAATATATTATTAATCCTATTTCAATTAAGCCCGATATATTAAGAGTGAATATATCTCTAATAATATATTGAAGAATAAACGCAATATCACTTACACCATAAAATAGTATAAAATAAAAGAAATAAGTTAATACAATACATAAAGCAGTTGCAATCGCACCTAAATAGCTAAATTTAACTGCCACTCCTCTTCCTACCTTCTTAATCAATTCTGATATACCATATGCGAACGCAATATATAGATAAGGAATATGCATATGCAACATATTCTTAACAATTGCATACAACAATGCAAAAGCAATTGCTGATACGATCGCTACAATAATAGCGACTTGAAATCTTTGTTTGTTTTTTAAGTTTTTTAAATTGTATACATTCATTTTTTCCACCTCTTTAAGTACGATTATTATACCATACTAAAACAACTTAAAAACACTTTTCAAAAAAAAATAAAAAAAGTTTACAAAAAGTGTTGACATAAATATACACGAATGGTATTATAAGTGGGCGCTGATAAGTAAGCAAAGCAAATCGCTTATCAATCAGTCAAATAAATGGAGGTTTAGCTCAGTTGGGAGAGCATCTGCCTTACAAGCAGAGGGTCAGCGGTTCGAGCCCGTTAACCTCCACCATTTATGCCGACTTAGCTCAACTGGTAGAGCAACTGACTTGTAATCAGTAGGTTGGGGGTTCAAGTCCTCTAGTCGGCACCATTTTTTTCTAAAAAATCCGGAGGGGTAGCGAAGTGGCTAAACGCGGCTGACTGTAACTCAGTTCCTTAGGGTTCGACAGTTCGAATCTGTCCCCCTCCACCATTTTGCTTACTAGTCTGACAAACATTGGGGTGTAGCCAAGTGGTAAGGCAACAGACTTTGACTCTGTCATTTCGCTGGTTCGAGCCC
>CAMQRS010000050.1 GCA_947036815.1 uncultured Erysipelotrichaceae bacterium | reverse complement strand
CATTTGTAAGTCATCCTTGAACATACAAATGACATAATAAAAAGGTATGAAAATAGAAATATTTTCATACCTAGATTACAGCCTATTTAGTAATAGATTTTACTCCACCAACACTAGAATTTAAAGAACCGATGTTCATCGTCTTATAGATCTAATATTCTTAGTTTTTTTAGTTTTTTCTCTTCTGAAATAATTAATAAATGATCATTTTTTGATAATTGATAGTTAGGTGATGGTGTTACATCTAGTTTTCCATCCCCGTTTCTAACTCCTAATACATTCACTCCGTATTTCTTACGTACATCAATATCTATCAACGTACATCCTATCCAAGCGTTCGGTGTTTGAATTTCAATTACTGAATATTCATCATCAATATCTATCATACCTAAAATATTTCTATTTAATAATCCTTTCGCAATCATCGTTCCAATTTCTCTCTCAGGACGAACTACTTTATCTGCACCAATTTTCATTAATATTTGTGCATAAGATTTGTTTTTAGCTTTCGCAATTACGTAAGGTACTCCTAGCTCTTTTAAATGTAAAATACACAAGATACTCTCTTCAAGGTGTGTTCCCACAGCTACAATAGCAATATCACATTCAGACAATCCAGCATTTCGTAATAAAGAAATATCTGTGATATCTCCTTGTATCGATTGTGTTACCACATCTACAAGTCTATCTACACAGTCCATATCTTTGTCTATAACAGTTACTTCACAATCATATCGACTTAACGTCTTTGCTACTGTACTTCCGAATATCCCTAATCCTAATACTGCATATTGCAATTCATTTTTTTTCTTCATCGTTTACTCCTAGCCGACAATCACATGTCCTTCAGCATAATGTATATTTTTATCATCTACTCCCTCTTTAATAATCGAGAAAATAAATGTCATTATTCCTATTCTTCCTACAAACATTAATAATATAATTACTATTTTTCCTACTACACTTAAATACGGTGTTATTCCTATGGTTAACCCAACCGTAGCCAGAGCAGAAACAGCTTCAAATAACAAATCAAAGAATTCGAAATCCTCACTAATACATAGGAAGAAAACTCCTGTGAATAATGCAGTAAGGTTTACAACTGCAATTGCAGTTGCACGCACAATCGTATTTCTCGAAATATGTCTTCGATACATATTCGTACGACTTTTTCCTCTTAACATTCGTACAACACAAACAATGATTACCATAAATGTAGTCGTTTTGATTCCTCCCGCAGTACCTCCGGGTGAACCTCCGATAAACATTACAATCAACATAATAAACTGACCTGCGATATGCATATCCGCTAGGTTTATAGTAGCAAAACCAGCAGTTCTTAATGTTACAGACATAAATAAACTATTTAAAATTTTGTCAACAATATTCATATCCATCATAGTAGGAGCTGAATATTCTAATAAAAAGAAGATGATGGCAGGGATTACTATTAATAAAAAAGTTGCCTGCATTACAATCTTAGTATGTACACTCAATGAATTTAAAAACTGTTTAAAAGATATATTTTTCTTCATTAAAGGATTAAATTTATTAGATATTTCAAACCAAACAATAAACCCAATTCCTCCAAATACAATTAAACACATTACTGTAATCATAACGATAGCACTAGAATCATAAGGAATTAGTCCTGTTGATCCAATAACATCGAATCCCGCATTACAAAATGCTGAAACAGAGATAAATATAGATTTAAACATACCCATTAAGAAACCATATTCGGGAACAAAGACAATAGCCAAGGCTAGTGCTCCCACGATTTCAAAGATAAGCGTATATTTTATAATGGCAATTAGAAATTTTTTCAAATCGAATATATCAGACTTATTCAAGACACTCTTAAGCGCCATTTTATCGATTAATTTAAGTTTTGTTTTCATCATACTCATAAAAGTTGCAACAAGAGTCATCAATCCGATTCCTCCTATTTGAATCAACATCATAATCACCACTTGACCAAATATATTAAAGGTATCCACCGTAACTACGACGGATAAACCGGTCACACATGTAGCACTTGTTGCCGTGAACAATGCGTCTATGAATGACATGCCTGTATCCCCTACATGAGTGATAGGTAGCATAAGCAACAGCGTACCTACCAGTATTACTCCTAAAAAGCTAATTGAAATTTTTTGTGAATCAGTGACATTAGCACCAATCTTTTTGTTATTCTTCATATGATTCCTCTTTACTATTAATAATGTACCTTCTTTTATCATTTTATATTCGATTAGCAAATAATATAGTTCTTCTTACGCTTCATATATATGCGAATTTTATTAACTATCATAGTTACTGTATATCATAATAACGTTTTCTATTCATTTAGTAAACAAAAAAAGTGAAATTAATTCACTTTTTTTTCACAATTAATAATTTTCGTTTAATACTTCAAAGTATGCTTTCGCATGATCACATACTGGACATAAATCTATTGCTTCATTTCCAACATGAATATGCCCACAATTTGTACAAATCCAAACTGTTTCATTTTCTTTTTTAAATACTGTTCCTGCTTTAATATTATTTAATAAAGCTAAATATCTTTCTTCATGATGTTTCTCAATTTTCCCAACACCTTCTAAAGTATCTGCAATATCTGCAAATCCTTCTTCTCTCGCTTCTTTCGCAAAAGTAGCATACATGTTCGTCCATTCAAAATTTTCACCAGTTGCTGCAGCTAATAAATTTTCTTCAGTAGATTTAATTGATCCACCTTCTAATAATTTAAACCAAAGCTTAGCATGCTCTTTTTCATTCTTCGCTGTTTCGCTAAAAATATTAGAAATTTGAACATACCCTTCTTTTTTTGCTTTAGATGCAAAGTAATCATATTTATTTCTTGCTTGGCTTTCACCAGCAAAAGCTTCCATTAAATTCTGTTCAGTTTTTGATCCTTTAAATTTCATTTTAAATTCCTCCATTTTCCTCTTTATAATAACTTTTTTTCACAATTAATACAAGGTTATATTATATCTGTTAATTTCTTTTTCTCTAATCTGATATTTGCGAATTCTTTCACTGTGAAATAGAACAATGCAAATACAGGTACGCCAAGGAACATTCCTACAATTCCAAATAGAGAACCTCCTATTGTTACTGAGAATAGAATCCAAAAACTTGGTAATCCTAATTTATCACCTAGAATTAGTGGTCCTAATATATTTCCATCAAATTGTTGTAGTATAATTACAAAAATGATAAAAGTTAGACATTGTCCTGGATCCATAATTAGTAAAATAAATATTCCTGGTATTGCACCTATAAATGGTCCAAATACTGGAATCATATTTGTCATTCCAATGATAAAACTAAATAATGCCGCATATTCAATATTTAACAAGGTCAATCCGATATAGCAAATAATTCCAATAATTAATGAGTCAATCGCCTTCCCAACAATAAAATTGTTGAAGATTCTTTGTGCATTGTTTGCAAATCTTCCCATATACATTGCTTTTTCTTCGGGAAATACTGCATATGTTAACTTTTTGACGTGCCTAATTAATTTTTCCTTATCTAATAATAAGTAAAGTCCTGAAACTGTACCTATCAATATATTTATAAATACTCCTACAATTGAATAAGAAGTAGATAGTATTGATGGGATACCAATTGTTAATGTTTCTAATATTTGATCCGACGTGCCAATAATAGAATTTATCCAATTTTCATCTAATCCTTGATTTTTAATAAATGACGTCAGAAGTACTGTGAATTCTTCTATATATAATTGGTAGTTATCCACTAAGTCTTTTATGCTATCTAAGGTAGACTGTATTATCAATATTGATAATGATCCTACAACTAATATAGTAATTAAAAACGCAATCAATAAGCTTAGTACCCTCTTGCTGCTGTGATTCCAATTTGTAAAAATTTTATTCTCTATTGCCATCATTATTGGATTCAACAAAAACGCAAATCCAAATCCAAAAATAAATGCTGATAAAATGGAAGTTACTTGCTTCCAAAAAGCTGCTACACTTGAAAAATGAACCATGAAAAAATATAATAGTAGTGCCAGAGTAACAATCACTGATCCTATAAATATTTTTTCTTTCATTTCTTGAGTAATTTTAATTTTCATATTTACACATCCTTACCAAAAGAATTATACCACTAAATTACTAATTTTAAACAAAATGATTGGAACTTAATCAAATATTAATAAAAAAACGATATTGTAAAATATCGTTTATTTCTCTCCTAAGGTTTTAAATGTATATCCTAAATCAAGCATTTCAACAATAAAATCTTCCATAGCTAAATAATTCCCCTCGTTACTTGGATGAATCAAATAAATAGCCCCATTATGGTAATAATTAGTCAACGCTGTATATGCCGTTTCATAGTTTACGTGCGCTCCATAATCATAGTATGCATGACTCCAAAAATAAGTTGTATATCCTAAATCTTGCATAATTTTTAATGTTCTTTCGCTTGATTCTCCTTTTGGGAATCGAAATACTTTTTCCATCTCTTTCCCAGTAACTTCCATATATACTTTTTCCACACTTGTTATTTCATCGACAAAGGCATCTATTTCACTTTCATTAGCTAAACTAGACATATCTAAATGATTCCATGTGTGATTTCCTATTACATGATTGTTCGCTACTAAATCGCGAATAAAATCCGCATTGCTTTCAATATAATTTCGTGTTAAAAAATAAGTTGCATCTACATTATATTTATTTAAGACTTCACTTATCTCATGTATATATGAGTCATCTGATCCACCTTCATCTAGAGTTAAATAAATTACTTTTTCGTCTTCCCCAATATAATGGGCGTTATATTTTGCCAATTCTTCAATGGGGTATGCACTTTCATTTCTTTCATGTTCTTCACTTTTATTAAACCAAAATTCTACAGGAACATTATCATAGCTTGCATAGGAATATTTTAGCATTGTATCCATAGGATCGTTTGCTACAAAGACTTCTCTAGTAACACTATTTTCATTCCCTGATTTATCCTTAATTTTATAAATGATTTCATACGTACCGCATGCGGACAAATCGACTTTATTATCTACTTTGATTTTATTACTTATATCCAAGTCATAGTTATCGATAGCGATTGCGCCTTCATCTTTCATTTCACTATCAACAAAGGTATATATTGTTTGATCTCCGTTTAATGTGATTTGCGGCTTTGTAGTATCTTCTACATAAATAGTACGCTCTTTCGTTATTGATGTATCAACGTATCGATAAGTGATTGTATATTCGCCTATTTTACTAGTATCCACATTGGATAAAATTTCAACCTCTTTACTTAAGTCTTTAAAGTTGTGCATTAATGCATATCCTTCTTCTACATACTCTGAATTCACTTCAATATGTTGCTCTTTATCACCTGTTAATGTTAAACTAGCTTTTCCTATTCCATAATAAGTAACTGTTTTAACTATTAATAATAGCGCAATTATACATATTGTACATCCTATTGAACATATTATTATTTTACATTTCTTTGACATATGACACCTCAACATATTGTATGAGAAAATACTATAAATATGCAAAAAAGACAGCCTTTGCTGTCAAATTTGTTGATTATTTTTTATATGTGATAGTTCCATCAATAATAGTATATTGTACGACACCTTCTAAGTTTAGGATATCTCCTTTACAGATAACGATATCTCCATCTTTTCCTACTTCTATACTTCCTACTCTTTTATCTATATCGATAATTTGTGCGGCATTTATTGTGATTGCTTTTAGTGCTTGATAAGCATCAAATCCTTCCCTAATTGATAATCCTGCACAAATAGATAAGTATTCTTGAGGGATGACTGGTGAATCTGTAGTGATTGCCACTTTGATTCCCGCTAAATGCAATACTGAGGGTGTATCAAATGTTTTGTTTTTTAATTCATATTTACTTTTGTGTGTTAAACTTGGCCCCACAATCGCATCGAATCCACTTTCTTTAATTAACTCAGGAATCAAGTGTCCTTCTGTACAATGATCTAGCGTCATTTTCACATTAAATTCTTTTGCGATACGAATACTAGTTAATATATCATCAGCACGGTGTACATGTGCTTTTAAAGGTATTTGTTTTTTTAATACTGGAATTAATGCTTCATGTTTCATATCGATCGCTGGCATCTTACTAATGTCGTTACCTGCTAATTCTTTTAGGTCCATGTAACGTTGTGCTTTTGTTAGGGCTTCTCTAAATAATGCAGCCGTCCCCATTCTAGTTTTAATTTTACTATCTCTATAGACGCGTTTAGGATTTTCACCGAATGCACATTTCATAGCTGCTGATTGCTTGATTATTGCATTATCAATACTTGTTCCATATGTTTTATAGATACTAGCCTCGCCTCCAATTACATTGGCACTACCAGGTGTTGCACATACACTAGTAATTCCATGTGCATTGGCTAAGCTAATTGTTTCATCCATAATATTTATACCATCAATAACTTTCACTTGTGGTGTTATTGGATCGCACATTTCATTCGTATCTTCTCCTTCAAAACCGATACTTGATTCACTTAACCCTAAATGACAATGTGACTCAATAAATCCTGGATAGACATTACAACCAGTTGCATCAATTGTTTCGCAATCGTAATCTATTGTTTCTGCTATCTTTTCGATTTTACCTTCATCATTCATTAAAATATCAACAATGGCGATTCCTGAATCTCCCATTGTATAAACTGTCCCGTTTTTAATTAAAAGCATTTATTTTTCCCTCTTGTAATGACACTCTTTCATGATTGTTTCTGCTACCCTTAATCCATCAATAGCGCTAGATATAATTCCTCCAGCGTAACCTGCTCCTTCTCCACATGGATATAATCCTTGTGTTGATAAAGAAACTAAAGTTTCTCTATCACGTACTATTGTAATCGGTGAACTTGATCTAGTTTCAACACCAGTTAATATAGCGTATTCACTAAATCCTATCATCTTACGATTAAAATCTACTAAACCTTCTTTTAGATTATCGCATATTCGTTTTGAAAACAATGTATTTAAATTACTCAATTTAGTTCCTATTGGATAACTTGGAGTCATTGTTCCTAAATCTGCACTTTCCTTATTATTAATAAAATCATCTACTTTTTGTACGGGTGCAGCGTAGTTACTTCCACCTAATACAAATGCTTGTTTTTCTATTTCTTCAATATAATCCATCCCTGCAAATAGGTCATCTCCATAATCTTCAGCATTTACTTGAACAAGAATTCCACTGTTTGCATTTTTTTCATCTCGCTTATAATTACTCATTCCATTCACGCATAATTGACCCTTGATTGAAGTCGCTGCCACGACGCTACCTCCAGGACACATACAAAATGTATATACTCCTTTATCAATTGCTTTACTAGCTAATCGATAAGAGGCTGCATGTAGGCTAGGATGCTCGCTAAATTCATGATAAAGTGCTTTATTTATATATGATTGCGTATGTTCAATACGAAATCCGACTGCTATATCTTTTTGTTTAAGTGAAACTCCTTGTTTATGTAATTGACGTACAAGTTTACGACTACTATTACCAATTGCCAGAATTACTTTTTCCGATTTAAATTCAATAGAATTAGCAATCACCCCTTGTATTCCGTCATTCTCTATTATTAATGAGTCTACTTTATGTGAAAATAAAATAGTTCCTCCTAGGCGTATAATTTCTTTACGCATGTTAACGATAACACCCTTTAGTAAATCACTACCAATATGAGGGAATCCTTCATAAGCAATTTCTTTTGGGGCTCCAAATTGAATAAGGGTATCGTACACGATTTGCATACGTTTATCTTTAGTTCTTGCAGTTAGTTTTCCATCACTATAAGTACCTGCTCCACCTTCACCAAATTGAATATTACTATCTTCGTTTAATATAGCTTTTTCAGTAAATCTTTGAACACTAATATCTCTTTGTTCAATACATTCCCCTTGCTCTAATATAAACGGGCAAAATCCTTTTTGTGCAAGTTGAAGTGCACTAAAAATTCCTGCAGGACCAAACCCTACAATAATGACAGGTTCTTTTAATTCTATATCTCCACATGTGACATCATTTACATATGGATTCGGAGCAATTTGTATATCCATTTCTTTTTTCTTTAAATATTTAATTTCATTTTTAATTTGTACATCAACACTAAAAACAAAATAAATTTGGTGTTTTTCTCTCGCATCAATATTTTTTCGATACACTGTATAAATCATTGGAACACCTTCATTTATTTTTAATTTTTTCCTGATTTTATCTTCTAATAAATGTTCTTCTCCTAGTTTAACTTTTAATTGATTAATTCTTAACATAATTATAGTCTCCTTTTCAAAAAAAGATAACATCTATGTTATCTTTGATAAAATCTTGGAACCCTTTTTGAGATTAAGCAAAACGATTCGTTATTAATTGTATTTGCACAATGCGATAAATCGTCAATGTACAAATGTTCTTCTCCATCTATACCTACTATTGTTGCTACATCACCTTCTACTATATTAGTTAAATGAGTAACATCTACTAAGCACTGGTCCATACATATGTTTCCAATAATATCGCATTTTTTCCCACGAATTAATACCTGCATCCCTTGATGAGAAGCATGTCTACTTAATCCATCAGCATATCCTACACTTAACGTAGCCACCTTCATATCGCATTGTGCAACATAGTTACGGCCATATGAAATACATGTATCTTTTTTCACCTGTTTAACAAGAGATACATTCGTATACCAACTTAAAATGGGTTGTAAATTAACTTCTTGGATCAATGAAATACGATTATCACTTGTTGCCCCTATTAATATGAGACCTGGTCTTGCATAATCATATTTTAAATCAAAGTAGTTTAAACAACCATAACTATTTTGTATATGTCTTATCCCACATTCATAGCCATTCGCTTTAATTTCTTCTAGCGCTTGATCAAATAAAAGGAGCTGTTTTTTTGTATAGTTAATTGCAGCCTCTTCATCTATGATATCAGATACACTAAAATGAGAGAATATTCCTTCTACTTTTATAGACTTTAATTTATAGACTTCAAATACCTCATCAATATGATTGTTTCCTTCAATATACTGTATTCCTAAACGACTCATCCCAGTATCAAGTTTAATATGAACACCAATTTTTGTATTGTTGTCAGATGCAAAAGCATCTATTTTTTTTGCATATTCAAGACTGAATGCGCACTGAGTTAATTTAAGTTCTATTAAAAAATGAAAATGTACTGGTGGAGTATATCCTAAAATCAATATAGGT
>CAMQRS010000049.1 GCA_947036815.1 uncultured Erysipelotrichaceae bacterium | reverse complement strand
TGCTCTTCCGATCTCTGTTATTACTGCTGATGCCGTTACTTCTGATCCGGTTCCTGCTGTTGTAGGAATGGCGATAATTGGTGTGATTTCTCCTGGTACTACGTGAGCCCCTTCGTAATCTGTAATTTTTCCACCGTATGTAGCTAATACTCCAACTGCTTTGGCAACGTCCATCGGACTTCCTCCACCTAAAGCAATAATGTAGTCAGCTCCACTTGCTTTGTAAGCTGCAGTACATACATTTACGTTATCTACGGTAGGGTTTGGTACTACCTCTAAATACGAAGTTATTTTCACTCCACTTGCTTCAATAATATCTACAACTCTTTTTACTACTCCAATTTTTTCTAATCCGCGATCTGAAATCAAGAACACATGGTTTGATTTGTTTTCTGCTAAAATAGAAGGTAATTTTTTCAAACTTCCCATTCCGAATTCTACTGTTTGTGGTACTTTAAAATTAAAATCTTTCATTTTTTTCTCCCTTTAAAAATAGAGGACCTTTTCAAGTCCTCTTACATATTCTTATAAAAATGCTCCAATATTTGAATAGATTGAGTTCAATCCAATAATTAATAATAATACATATACGGCACGTAAGAATGTGATTTTCTCAACTTTTTCTAACATTCTCATACCTACAAATAATCCAATAAATGCGCAAGGTAATGCAAGTGCTAAAGCACTCCACATTTCAGCTGTAAAGTATCCTGCTGTATAGTGTTTATAACTATTCATCGCATTTAATACAACCCAAACACAAGTCATTGTGTTTCTAAATTTTTCTTTGTCTTTAACTGCTTGTAACGTATAAATTGTGATAAATGGTCCACCGCTTGTAAATGCTCCATGTACAATACCACCGAATGCTAACGCCACATATCTCATTGCTTTTTTGAATGGTGTATCTGGCTCATCTTCGTTATACTCTTTTTTAAGTACTAATGGTAAAATAATTGTTTTATAAATATTCATGATTGCGATTCCAGTAACGATTACTCCAATCGCAAGTTTTGCAACGTCTGCTGGTACTGCTTGTAGTAAATATTGCCCTATTAATAAACCTGGAGTACATACTAATACAATTTTTCCAAGGTCTTTCCATGCAACATTTTTAATTTGTTTCAAACCTAAGTAAATTAGTGTTGGTGCACATAATAATGTTGCGTATGCTGTTCCTGTTGCAGGTCCTAGTACTGAAGTATGAAATGGAGCAGCTAATACAGTTGATCCAAACCCTGTTAATCCTTGTACGAAGAATGCAAATAATTGGTATAATGCCAAGTATACATATTCAATTGCGAAAATAAAATCCATAATGTTTCTCCCTTTAAATAGTTATTTTATGACGGAAAAGAAGGGATGAAACCTTCTTTTCCGTTGTGTATCCTAGAAATGTAATTCTGTTCTTTGTATTAAGTCTTTTTGTAGCGGTTTCCCTAATTCTACAAAGTATGCACTATATCCAGCAACACGTACTAACATATCTTTATAGTTTTCCGGGTTCTTTTGTGCAGCACGTAATGTTTTTGTATTTATTACATTAAACTGTACATGCATTGCTTTTTTAGATAAGTATTCTTCAATGAAACTAATTAAATTATCTCTTCCTTCAATTCCAGCTACTGCTTCTTGAGGGAATTTTAAGTTTAATAATGTTCCATTTGTCGCTAGTGAATGATCCACCTTAGAAATAGAGTTTGCAATTGCAGTAGGTCCATAAATATCATGTGAACAGCAATCTGTATGAACAGGACCCATGTTATCAGAGATTGGCTCCCCTTTTTTACGTCCGTCAACTGATGCATTTGTATTCATTCCCATTCCTACATTTGCATTTACTGTATATACTCCAGGATTGAATGTTCCACCACGTGCAATAGTTCTACCTCTTAAGTTTTTACAGTAACATTCAAACATAAATTTGAATAATTCATCTGCATAATCATCATCATTTCCATAATGATGTACTTTTGTACTATTAACTAAAGCGTATAATGTATCATACCCGTTCCAGTTATTTTTAACTGCATCTAGTAATTGTGCTCCAGTCACTTTCTTTTCATCAAATACTAATTGTTTAATTGAACATAATGAATCTGAACAAGTTGCAATTCCACTTGCTTGAGGTCCTATTCCATTGTATTTAGCACCACCTTCAGCTAAATCTTTTCCTGATGTTAAACAATCGTCATAGAATGCTGAAACAAAAGGTACTGGTTTACGTGTTTTATGTGCATCATCGATTACATGTAATGAAGTACACATTTGATCTAACCAGTAGTCAAATTGAGCATCTACACTTGCTAATACTTCATCAAAATTTTGGTATGTTTCTAAGTTTCCTGTATCTGGTCCTAATTGTTTTCCAGCATCTGGACCATCTAAGATACGTCCTCCATTAACAACCATTTCCATCATTTTAGGAGTGTTTACATAAGCAGCATCATGCCATCCATACTCTTTACCAGGAATATTTGGTTCAACACATCCAACAACTGCATATACTCTAGCTTCTTCTAAGGTAACACCTTTTCTTAATAATGCTCTAATTGCTGGTTCATCATTAAAGATTTTTGGATGACCGTATCCTGCACGAATACATTCAGCAGTTTTAACTTTTAATTCAAATGGTGTTTTTTCATGCATACGAACACATAACCATGGGTTCATCATACGTGTATGAACTGAAGCTTCTAAGAACATCATTGTTAAATCATTTGTAGCGTCATTTCCATCAATATCAACTCCACCGATTGTTAAAGATTCTCCTCCAGCACAACGTCCATTACGAACGATAACTGTACTTTTGTCTTTTAATTTAACTGGATTATTTAATTTTACATAAGTTACTTCAATTAATTCTAATGCAAATTCTTTAGTTAAGATTCCAGCTTCAATATCTGCAAGATAGTATGGTTCTAACCATTGATCAATACGACCATAAGAAATTGAATGTCCATTACTTTCTACTTGAATTAAGTGTGTAATTACATTAAATAACTGTAATGCTTGCCAATATGTTTTTGCAGGTCCACCAGCAACTTGAACAAAGTTATCAGCCATTGCTAATAATTCTGCTTTTCTAGTTTCATTTGTTTCTACACTTGCTTTTTCTCTTAAGATAGGAATGTAACGAGCAATATGTTCTTTTGCAGCTTTTTGCATAATAATCATAGCTTCATATTCTTCTCTTTTTTCTGCATATCCAATATCTTTTTTAGTTAAAGCAGCTTGCGCTTCTTCAATATTTTTAATAATTCCATCAATCCCAATTTTCATTAGTTTTTCATAATCAATACTAATATGTCCTGCTCCCGCATAGTGGTAGTAGTTTGTTTGGAAGATTTTTTCTCCCTTTTGCGCACCTTTTAATTGTTCTTGAGTTAATCGAATGTTTACTAAGTCATCAATTGATTTACCACGCCAGTATTCTAATAATTCAAGAATTTCAGCACGATCTTCTGGTGTACGAATATAGAATTGATCGAATTCTCTTTCTTCAAATGGGAAATTATTGATTTCATCAATAATCCATTCTACTGAGAATTCTGGGAAAATTGGAGTTGCTTTCCCTGGAGCACATAATTCTCCTAAGATTAAATCATCTTCATATACATTTAAGTCACAGTTTAATAATATGCTTTCAAATGCATATGCACATTGTAATTTACGTACTTTGTTTTCATGTTCTTTGTATGCTTGTGTTACTAATCTTAATCTTTGTACATCAATTTCATATGGTCTGTCTAAGAATGTTTGACGTAATTTATTTACTCTTGGGTATGGCGACCAATCATCGTGATTAACTTTAAATCCTAATTCATAAACATGGTCGTATGCTTCACAACCTAATGCACTTGTATGTGTTCTGTTTGTCATTTGTTTCTCCTTTATCAGTTATGACTTTTCTTTTGTTCCAACTAAGCAATGAATTCCTCTACTATTGAAGTATTCAGCAAATGATTGAATTTGTTTCGTAAATGATTTTCTATTTACTTTTACATCTTTCATTAAATAGGGCATACCTATCGCTGTATACTTCTCTTCTCCTAATCGCATGAAACTAAGTAACTGTAACGTTCTTACTTTTCCACCTAACTCATTTAAAATATAATCAGCAGTTGCTTCTATATTTTCCATGTTGTTATTCACATCAGGAATGATTGGTATTCGTAAGATTAATTCAACGTTATTCGCTGCTAGTTGTTTAATGTTGGACAATATTTGCTCATTTCTTACATTTGTATAGCACATATGTGTATCGCTATTCATATGTTTTATATCTGTAATAAATAAATCGGTATATGGCATTAGTTTCTCAAACTGAGTAAACTTCCCAAGTGATGCTGTTTCAAAGCAGGTATGAATTCCTTCTTCTTTACAAGCTTTAAATAATTCAACTACAAAGTCTGTGTGTAATAATGCTTCTCCACCAGATACTGTTACGCCTCCACCTGAGCGTTCATAGTAACCAATGTCTTTTCTTATAATTTCCATACACTCTTCTACACTCATCATTTGTCCCCACAGCTTAATAGCATCTGAAGGGCAGGCGTTATAACACGCTTTACAATTAGTACAAAGTTCATAATTGAATCCAACAAGTTTACCTCGATAAAAGGTTAATGCATCTTTTTGAGGGCATACATCTAAACATAGACCGCATTTCTTTTTAGAAATACATTTACTTTTGTATACACCTAATTGTTCAATGGGGGAAAAACTTTCTGGATTCCCACACCACTTACATCGTAATGGACATCCCTTTAAGAAAAATTCAGTTCTCAGACCTGGTCCATCATGAATTGTAAATCTTTGAATATCGAATACATTTCCTTTTATACTCATAAATGCTCCTTACTACACGATTTAAATTACTTTCAAATATATGTGCAACTATCTTGCCTGTATATTATATTAAATTGTGGTAGTACAAATAAGTAGTGGTATGTTGTATTTTATATGGGTAAGGTTCCCTATATTTGAAACCCCTTACAGTTGTTTGTGAAAAAAAGCACTACTTTGTAGTGCTTTTTTATATTATTAAGTTTGTTGTCTATTGTTTTCATCCCACTTATAAAGTTCAAATCTACTATTCACTCCACACTTAGCATAAATATTACTTACATGCTTTTTAACAGTATGATAGCTAATAACTAATTCATCTGCCACTTGATTATATGTAAAGCCTTTTAATAGTAATAATGCTACCTTTTCTTCTGTTTTGGTAAAAGGTACGTTTAAAGTTAAACATTTAATTTTCGGCTTATCTTTTTTCTTTGCGATTGTAATCCAGTGGTACCTGTCTATTATCTTGTTGGAATAATGCATATCATGTGTGTATATTTTAAATACATAATTTTTTATGTATCTAATTTTTACCCCATCATCGTGTGTGCCATCATCTGCTAATAATAACTGTAACCAATAACTCGTATTACTATAATCCATTTGATTTGCAATATCGTCCCCTAATACATCTTGTAAATATACTATCGCTTTTTTATTGTAGTTCATCACATGTAAGAAATCATCGATAATAATATATGCACTCTCTTTTAATGCAATTACATGATTTTGTAAGTCCGATATAATTTTACTTTGTTCATGTTTTTTATACGTTGTATATCCATTTGCTAAAAAGATATAAATACTATTTAAGTCTAATATATCTTCATCCGTGAAGTCCCCATCTTCTAATGACTTGAAAAATACAACTTCTATATATGCATCAATACCGAATGCCATTGTTACACTATAGTGTGCATTAAAGTTTTCATTTAAAAACTTTACATAAGTGTCTTCTTCATAATTCTCTTTTATAACATCTGTTGATTTATAAAGACGTGGGACTACATTGTAGTAAGTTAATCTATCACGAACTGCATCTTCATATACTATTTTTCGTATTTTATTTTCTTTACTTACCTTGTGATAAGGATGTTTATTAGAATCTAATGAAATTCCATTTTCATCTCTTGTCGATAAGAAATTCCCACTTGTGTCATAAAACACCACTGAAATATCATGTATCCCAAAATTACGATATATTGACTCTAGTAAGTCATCTGAGAAAAATTCTTTTTCTGATAATTGTCTACCCGCAATTTCAGAATAAAACTTTACATGTTCATTGCTATAACGATTCATTGCTGTCCCCTTTCTTCGCTTCTTTTATCATATTAACACGTGAATTATGAATTTACAATATACATATTTTCATTGAATGAATATGTATAAAAAAAAATTCTATATAAAAGAAGTTTTTTCAAGTCTTAATTATAGCATCAGTATCGCTAAAAATTGAGTAGTTATCAATACTGATGCCTACTCTATAAATTTTGATTAATTTAGTGATTATTTATCACAAGGGAAAACAATTTTAGCTATTTTACGAGCTTGCGTTAAACACTCATGCACTGCCATACTTGTTTCAAAAGGACACAAATCAGATTGAATTTTTCCTTGACCAATACAATTCATCATTTCATCTATTTCATAGTAAAAGTTTTCTTGCACTGGTACACTTAACACTGTTTTTTCTTGAGTTAAGCGATCTGTAAAGGTAATTGTTTTAGGTTGACTTGGAAAATCAATTGTAAGAATTCCATTTTCACCACATATTTCACAAATATTATTTGTGTCACTTGCTTTAGAATATGATAAAGAAACATTGAATTCTGGATATTCAAATATACTAGTTCCAGCAATATCAGCTTTTGTATCTAATAATGTACATCTACTTTCAATACTTACTGGTTTCCCCCATAATCCGATAACATCAGCAAAGATATAAACTCCTAAATCCATAATCGCACCATTCGCTAAGTCTGCTCTAAATGTTGTAGGATTTTCATTTCTTAAATAAGCATCATATCTAGATGAATATTTTGAAAAATTAAAGGTTGCTTGGCGAATTTTCCCAACCATTGGTAAAGCGTCTTTTAAAATTTTAAAGTTAGGATTATACAACGGTATTAGACCCTCTTGAAGATACGTATTATTTTTTTTAGCACACTCAATCATTTCATTTACTTGATCAATATTAGCAGCAAGTGGTTTTTCACAAAATACTGCAATTTTACGTTCTAAAAAATAAAGACTTATTTGTGCATGTAACCCATTAGGAACTGCAATATAAACGGCATCACAAATGTTTGCATCTCCCATTTTTTTATAATCATCAAAACTATGTTCTATATTGTGTTTATCAGCAAATGCTTTAGCACCATCCATTGTTACATCACTTACTGCTACTACATCGCATAATGCGTGTTCATTTGCACCATTCATAAAAAATTCTGATACAAAGTTTGTTCCAATTACTCCAAATTTCATTGTAATTCTCCTTTTTTCGTAATTTAATTATACACTAAATTACTGGTAAATATTTACATTATTTATAAAGTTCCCATTGCTTAATGCTTAT
Organism: uncultured Erysipelotrichaceae bacterium; assembly: GCA_947036815.1. Lineage (GTDB taxonomy): Bacteria > Bacillota_I > Bacilli_A > Erysipelotrichales > Erysipelotrichaceae > CAMQRS01. The sequence goes on along the minus strand of CAMQRS010000049.1, from coordinate 2,209 downwards.
AAAAACACTGTTTTTATATGTGTGTAAACTTAAATTATTAATAAAACAAGTAACGCTGTAATATATGCTATTTCATAGGTAAGTTCGTCTCATTTAGCTTTCATACATCATTATCTACTAGCGTTTATAATCATTATTTAAAAATCATACGCAATAGTTTTAATTTGTTTTTACTAGGTGCATATCGCACATTCAAATCAATCAGATTACTTTTTTTCATTACACTTTTCGTATGACTAAATAAATCAAAACTAAATTTCCCATGATATTTACCCATTCCCGATTGTCCTACTCCACCAAATGGTAGATAGTGATTAGCGACATGAATAATCGTATCGTTCACACAACCACCTCCATAAAAAGTTTCTCTTAATACCTTCTTCTCATTCTCTTTTGATTGTGTAAAGAGATATAGGGCTAAAGGTTTATTTCTAGCATTTATTTCTGCGATTGCATGGTCAATATGTTGATATGTTAGAATCGGTAAGATAGGACCAAAGATTTCTTCTTTCATCACTTCAGCTTCCCTCGTTATATTATTTAGGATAACTGGTGATATCTGCAATGTATCCTCATTTACAGCGGCATCACTTCTAATGAATTTCTTTAAGCGTTCAAAGTGATGTCTATTGATGATTTTAGGATATTCATCATTTTCATGAGGTCGATCCCCATAAAAGATAGTGATATATTTTTTGATACACTGAATCAATTCATCTTGTACACTTTCATGTACTAAGACGTAATCGGGAGCAACACAAGTTTGTCCAGCATTAAGTAATTTCCCCCATACAATTCTTTTGGCACTAAGTTCAATATTAGCGCTATGATCAACTATACAAGGACACTTACCTCCTAACTCTAAGGTTACTGGTGTCAAATGTTTAGCTGCTTTTTCCATCACGATTTTACCAACTCCACTACCACCAGTAAAGAAGATATAGTCAAAGCGTTGTTCCAACAATGCCTTGCTCTCTTCAATCCCAGCGTTCACAACCATTACATAATCATCAGAAAAAACACTTACTATTTGTTGAATTACTTTTGCCGTTGCACTGGCATCGTTAGATACTTTAAGAATAGCGCAATTTCCTGCTGCAATAGCTCCGATAAGTGGTGAAATACATAAATTAAACGGATAATTCCAAGGTGAGATAATTAACACACATCCATAAGGATCACTATAAGCATAGCTTGTTGATGGGAAATGCATCATAGGAGAGCGTTTTAATTTAGGTTTAGCGAAGGAAGTTACTTTTCTTATCATATACTTAAGTTCGGTATAAATCATGCCTATTTCTGTAGCATAAGCTTCGAATTCTGACTTATTTAAATCATTATTTAAAGCAACTATAATATCTTTTTCATATGTTTTTATCTGTGCATACAACAGCTCTAGTTGTCGCTTTCTAAATGCAATACTTAGTGTTTCCTTTGTATTAAAATATGTTCTTTGGTTATATACTATTTCATCTATATTGTACATAATTAACTCCTTCATTCGTTATTATTCATTATATTTTGATTGTATGTAGCAGTCAAGTAATTACACCCTTGAATGTAGAATATCAATCATTGTTAGATGCAAGAAGTCCCAAGGATTCTTCCTTGGGACGACGCTTATAAATTAAGTAATTCGATGATATCCTCAGCGTTAGAAGCTGCTTTTACCTTAGGCATTGCATGTAAAATGATTCCATTTTCATCAATTACATAGGTAGCTCTTTGAATTCCGAATCCTAATTTACCATATAGTTTCTTCTCAATCCATACATCATAAGCAAGTATTACTTCTTTTTCTGGATCCGACAATAAGACAAATGGTAAGTTGAATTTTGTGGTAAATTTTTGATGAGATGCCACACTATCTTTACTAATTCCAATAACAACAATATTTTTATCTTCAAATGTTGTATGATGACTTGCAAACCCACATGCTTGTTTCGTACATCCTGGTGTATTATCCCTAGGATAAAAGTATAGTATGACCTTCTTTCCTAAAAAATCACTTAATGAGATACGATTGTTTGATGCATCGCTTAATGTAAACACGGGTGCTTTTGTACCTATTTCTAACATAAATTACTCCTCGTTTCTATGTTCCTATTATACACTAAATGAATGTATAATTAAGGATTTTGACCGAAAAAAAACCTATCACAGATCGGAAGAGCGTCGTGTAGGGAAAGAGTGTGCCTCTATGTGTAGA
>CAMQRS010000048.1 GCA_947036815.1 uncultured Erysipelotrichaceae bacterium | reverse complement strand
TATAATTCGCACAATACATGTCTTTTTTTGCGTCCTAATTATATACATTTTAACTATAAAAGATTTATAATATAATATATATAACGGAGGGTTGATATGATAAAAGGAACTTTAGTGTTAGAAGGTGGTGCTGCTCGATGTATATTCACATCGGGAGTTCTAGATTATTTGATGGAACAAGACATCTACTTTAATACTGTCATAGGGGTATCTGCGGGTGCTTGTAATGGAGTAAACTATGTTGCTAAACAAATAGGTCGTCAAAAACAATCAGTGCTACATAAGGAGCATCCATATAAAATAATAAACTTCAAAAAGATGTTGAAGTCGAGAAGTATCTTAGATATGGAAGTATTGTTTGACTCTACCTTAAATGAATTTTATCCCCTTGATTATGATCAATACTTTAAGTCTAAGACACGTTGTTTAATTGGGGTAACTAATTGTCTCACTGCACAAGTAGAATACAAAGAAATCAAGCAAGGAAGAGAATCTTTATTAGCAGCATGTAAGGCATCTAGTAGTATGCCGTTGGTAACCACAAGTGTGAGTATTGATAATATTCCTTATTTAGATGGAGGTATTGGTTCTCCCATACCGATTCAAGAAGCCATTGATTTAGGAGAAGATAAAATTGTGGTTGTATTAACAAGGAATAAAGGATATCGTAAAACTCCATCCTCTAAGATGTTAAAAAAGGTATATAGTAAGGTGTATCGTAAATATCCAGCTCTTGTTGAGTGTATGAATACCCAATATCTACACTATAATGAAACAATATCTTATATTGAACGATTGGAAGCGGAAGGTAAAATATTTGTGATACGTCCGATTGCACCAACGATTGGTAGGTTAGAAAGTAAAGCAGAAGTATTAGAAGCATGTTACGAACATGCCTATCAAGAAATGAGTGTTAGGGATAAGGACTTACAAATATATTTAAATGCATAAAAATAGCACTTCATTAAGAAGTGCTATAAGACATAAAGCATAATGACGAAAGCATGAGCAATGCCTCCGAGTAATACAAAGATGTGAAAGACACAGTGCATGTATGATTTCTTTTTCCCAATCGCGTAAAGAACAGCACCCATTGTATAAAATAATCCTCCTCCTAATAATAAAAGGAATCCATGAAAACCAATGACCTCCAACAATATTTGTGGAAATAATATAATAGCCCATCCCATGACTAAATTACATAGCATAGAGAATACTTGGTATTTTTTTAAATCTATGGCAGTAAAGACAATGGCAATACTAGCTAAGCCCCATTCCAAAGCAAGTAGTCCATACCCGATTGTTGGATAACTAGGAACTACTGAACAAAGTAAAATGGGTGTATATGATCCAGCAATTAAGATATAGATGGCACAGTGGTCTAATACTTGCATTACCTTTTTTCCTGTACCCGTAGGTAATCCGTGGTATACACTAGACATCGCATATAATAAGATACTGCTTAAACCATAAATAATAGAAGTAAGGACTCCTATTGTACTGTCATGTAAAATAGATATCGTAATACAAATGATTAAGATAACGACACTAATGCCACCACCTACAATATGAGATACAAAGTTAAAAATTTCTTCACCTTTAGTATAGTTCGGTAATATTCGATCTGCTAATTTAGTATGCATAATTTCTCCTCCTTGTGACTACGATATAAAATAAAGGTAGTACGATTTATCGTAAACGAACGAGTGATATATTCATGTTAAAAGATGTGAAGTATATAATTAACTTTACATTAATTCACAACTCGTTATAATGATAATATCACAAACAGGAGGGAATATGAATAAAATTAAAAATGCTTTGATTAGATTTACGTATGGACGTTATATTACTTATGGGGCAGACACATTGCATAAATTTCTACAATGGACACTAATTACATTAATAGTGGTAAATATATTTTTTGGAGGAAACTTAATTTTTTCTTCAATTGTATGGATGTTGTTGATATACCAAACATATCGATTATTATCTAAAAATATATATAAAAGAAGACAAGAGAATGCGAAGTTTGTACAGATTATAAAACCACTCAGTAAACGAATTGGCTTATTTAAAAAATCAAGAAAAGACAAAACACACAAGTACTTCCTTTGCCCAAAATGTGGACAAAGTGTAAGAGTACCTAAAGGGAAAGGCAAGATTACGATTGCTTGTCCTAAGTGTCATGAAAAATTTAGTAAAAGGAGTTAGAGTAATATGGGATTAATTAGTTATTTAGTTATATTTATGTTTGCGAACCAAATCATGCGATTCAATCCATTATTAGGAATGCTTGCATATATTGCAATGTTTTCATATTTTGGAAAAGCAAGAAGAAGAACTGCAAATCGTTCGTATCAAGGATATCAAAGACAACAATATTCATCGAATCAAGGAAATCAACAATCCCAAGATCCAAGAGTAGTAAATGCGATTGATATTGAATTTAGTGAAGAAGAAATTAGTTAATATATATATAGCATACTATTTGCATGTATACAACATTGTGTTATAATAATACCAATATAAAAGGAGGAATTATTTTATGCCAGTAAAAATTAATTTAGACACTTGTATCGGGTGTGGAGCATGCGTAGGTGTATGTCCAGTAGAAGCTTTATCATTAAACGCAGATGGAAAATCAACAGTAAATGAAGAATTATGTATTGACTGTGGAGCATGTGTAGGAACTTGCCCAGTAGAAGCGATTTCAATGTAAACCAAGCAATGCTTGGTTTTTTTATGAATAAAATATAGAAGGATAGTGAGGGATCATATGAAGAAAGAAAATAATTGGAATTTACCAAATTTAAAATTAGCACAAATGCGCACTAAAGATAAAGTGAAAGTAGAGAAAACTTTTGCGATACCCGAAAATATGATGAATATAGGGGCAGGACGAAAATTTTACCTAAGAACTTATGGATGTCAGGCAAATGAGCGTGATGGAGAAAGTATTGCTGGAATACTAGAACAATTGGAGTTTACACAAGTGCAAACTCCACAAGAAGCAGATTTAATTATATTTAATACTTGTGCAGTAAGAAAAAATGCAGAAGATAAAGTAATCGGTGAATTAGGTCACTTGAAGAAGTTAAAACTAATTAACCCAGACTTAATGTTTGCATTGTGTGGTTGTATGGCACAAGAAGAAGACGTAGTAGACTTAATCATTAAAAAGCATAGACACATTGATTTAATCTTTGGAACTCATAATATTCATCGATTACCTGAATTGTTGTACAATGCGATGATGAACAAAGAACGTACCATAGAAGTATTCTCTAAAGAGGGTGACGTGATTGAAAACTTACCTGTTAAACGCTTTGGAACTCATAAAGCATGGGTAAATATCATGTATGGTTGTGATAAGTTTTGTACATACTGCATTGTTCCCTATACAAGAGGTAAGGAACGAAGTCGTGAATTAGAAGATATCATGCAAGAAATACATGTATTAATAGCTGAAGGATTTAAAGAAATAACATTACTAGGACAAAATGTAAATGCTTATGGAAAAGATTTAGGATTGGAAAATGGATTTGCTGATTTGATGGAAAGTGTCGCAAAATGTGATATTCCACGAATTCGTTTTACTACTTCACATCCATACGACTTTACTAAAGAAATGGTAGATGTGATTGCTAAGTATGATAATATTATGCCGTTTATGCATTTACCTGTACAATCTGGAGATAGTGATATGTTGAAGATTATGGGTAGAAGATACAGCGTTGAACAATATAAAGAGTTATTTGATTATATTAATGAAAAAATTAAGAACTGTTCATTCTCTACGGATATTATTGTAGGATTTCCGAACGAATCAAAAGAACAATTTCAAAGAACATTAGACTTAGTAGACTACTGCAAGTTTGATAATGCATTTACCTTTATTTACTCTCCAAGAGAGGGGACACCAGCTGCGAAGATGGAAGATAATGTTCCTTTTGAAGAGAAACAAGAACGCCTACAAAGATTAATGGCGAAAACGAATGTTCATGCCTCTGCTAAAAATTTAGCTTGGCAAGGTAAAGTAGTAAAAGTATTGGTTGATGGTATGAGTAAGAAAAATAAAGAAATTTATAGTGGTTACACGGAACAAAATAAATTAGTAAACTTTACAGCTACGGATGTAAAAGTGGGAGATATCGTTGAAGTTAAGATTAACGAAGCAAAAACTTGGACATTAGATGGAGAGAAAATATAAGCATTAAATAAAAGAGATTCATATTCTAAAATATGGATCTCTTTTTGTTTTGTTAAGTGTAACAGAATAATGAGTTGAAGTTTCATAAAACAATCACAAAAATGCAATGCAAATGTCAAATACAAAAATGAAAATCAATTCTATGTATTATTTAATTAATTTTTTCACGCTTCCGATTACATCCTCTAATCATGGTATTATAAATTATTAGATAAAAAAAAGGGGAATGAACAGTGAATAAAATTATATTTAGATGTGCATATTTTACTGTAAAATTAAGGGATGTCGCCATTATTATGGGAATCGTCTTATTGTGCTTTATAGGATTAAAATCTTGTGATAGTAATACAGAAAAAGAGGAGAAGATAGATAATATATGTGTTTTCACGAAGGAAAATATGAATGAATTTAATACATTGATTAGTAGAGCAGATATATGCAGTACACTATGGTTTGAAGATTTAGACTCATATATAAGCCGCATAGAGGACCAAAACAAGTATATAGAAAAGAAACAAGGGAGTAGTTATGAAACACTGTTAGAAAAACAAATACAGCTTTTAGAGAGTATAAAACTATTTGAACAAGAACAAAGTGAAACGTCAATTGTTAAGCTAGAAAAAGTATTTGATAAATATATGCAATATTATAATGATAGTTGCGATAAAGAGAAATAGAGGAAGCGTTATGTATAAACAAATAAAGAAGAAGTATGGTAAAAAAATATTAGCTGGATTCTTTGCTTCTTTGATGATATTTCAATCCGTATCAGGAACGATGGAAATTGCAGCTTATGAACTTGGTAAAATAAGCCTTACACAAGAAAATCAAAATATAGAAGAACAGAATTATAATAATGAGGATGATCAGAATGTGGATAACAGTGTCGTAGAGGAAGGAGTGTTACGAAAAGAACCTAAGATTTATCAAGATGTATGCGAATATGAAGCAGATCAAGAAGTAGTAGCAAAACGTACTCAAAATTCAAAAACATATCTATTGGCAGATGGCAGTTATGTAAGTGAAACTTATTTTGAACCCATTCACAAATGGAATGGAAATTCCTTTGTTGAAATTGATAATACGTTACAAAATATTGGATTAAGTAGAGCTTTTCCAGTATATGAAAATAGAGATGGATTGTATTCTTTTAAAGTAGAAGGTTCTAGTATCAGCATGGAAAATGCAGATAAGCAACAACTAAACATAGAGAATAACAGTGCTAATTTAAACGTATACAGTGTAAAAGAAAACGTAATTTTATACAGTGAAGCATATGCCAACATTGATATGGAATATCGTGTTGGAGGAAACTCAGTAAGCACTAATTTCTATATTAATGGAAATAGTGATGTAAGTGATATATCTTTTGTTATTCATAAAGGTAATTTAAGTGTAAAAGAAGTATCGGAGGCTTTACAATTTATTGATGCAGATGGGGAGGTTGTATTTACGTATACGAAACCTACGCTTTACGATGCTAAAAACATAAGTAATGAAGTCTCATTTAGCTATGAAGAAACAAAAGATAGTGTATTGGTAAATTTACAATTAAATACAGAATGGATCAACGATGTAGAGCGGGTGTATCCATTAACTATGGCTTCAAAAGCAAAGGATCAGAATGTAGAAATAAATGTAGATACTGCATACAATCGTTCAGCATCACCAAATACAGCGAGTAATTATTATGATTTGTATGTTGGATATGAAGACGGATCAACGACAGGTGGTACGAAACTTGGGATTGCTCGTACGTATGTACATATTAGTAATCTAAACTTAGGAACGGATAAGGAAATTATTAGTGCAGATTTGAAATTATGGAAACGAGCACAGTATTCACAACAATGGAATACTATTTCGATTGGAAAAACAACAGGCTATGTAAGACCGATGGATGCAACTTGGAACAATAAACCAAGTGTTACACCTATTTCAACAACTACGATAAGAACTGATCCAGGGTGGCAATCATTTGATATAAAATCATATGTAGAAGATATATATAATGGAAAAAACAATACCATTGAATTAAAAGCGACAAATGAAAGCACTGCGTATACTCCTAATGTATTTTCGAGCGAGAGTGGAACAGGGCTTCCCAAAGTAAGTGTTAAGTATAAAGATGCCTTTGATATTAATCCAGACTTACCAGTAGATGTATTTGATAGTGAAATGCGAGTATTCTCCATTCTAAACAAAGGATTTGAAGCATTGAGTTTTGATGGTATAGCTAAACCAAATGCACAAGTAACATTTGAATTAGTAGAAAGAGGAACAGATGAAGTAATACGAAGTGAAACATCAAAGGGAGTTGCTAATAAATACTTTATTGATCCAATCTATATCACTAATTATATGGCAGATACACAAAAATATGGAAAAGATGATGTGAACTATACGAGTGATTATATTACTAAAGCAATGATTCCAAAATATGATACTCCGTATGAATATAAAGTAAAAGTAAAGAATTCAACATCTGTGAGTACGAAGGATTTTAGAAGCGATTCATTTATTAAATATCAGGTTAAAGTAGGAGATAACTTAAAAAATATTGCTTCTTATTATGGAGTACCAATTGAAGATATAAAGAAAGATAATCATTTAACAACAAGCATAGTGAAGGAAGATGATGTCCTTTTAATTCGTTTTAAAAAGGATAATGATAAGGTAAGTAAGGACATCTATACTCCACCTGTAAAGGAAGTAGAATATAAGGCAAAATATGTAGATAGAGGGCCTCGGTGTTCAAGTGGTATATGTCCTATTATTGATCCAGTAAATTCAACGACAGGAAACTATTTTTATGAAGGAATAGATTTTACTATCAAAGATGCAGATGAATTTAATTTCACAAGATATTACAATTCAACGGGTCCTCAATTATCGAATATGTTTGGGAATGGATTTACAACACCGATTGAAAGTTATATATCTTATGATAAAGATTCTAATATCTTATACTTTAGTGGAGATGGAAGAATTGTAGAATTTAAAAAAACAAGTAGTGGGTATGCAGCGAAAGAAGCAGATGATGTAGATATACAGTATATGGACAATAAAGCTACTATTGTTGATACAACTACAGAAATGGTATATCGCTTTGATGAATATGGGTATTTAGATACGATGACTTCAAAAGAAGGAGTAATCACTAAGATAAACTATGACGCTTATGGATTAATAGAATCTATAAGTGTAGGGGAAAAACAAGTAGTTATTGCCTATAATGAAAGTAAATTAGTAAAAAGTATTACACTACCTAGTGCAGATGTGATTACGTATACATATGATGATAAGCGTAACTTATTATCGTATACAGATGCGAGCGGAAATAGTCAGGAATATGAATATAATGATACAGATGCACTAACTAAAATTACAGATAAAAATGGACAAGTAGTGACACAGAATACGTATGATGAAGAAGGTAGGGTAGTACGTCAAATAGATGGAAACAACAATGAATCAACGCTTATTTATGAGAAAAATAAAACTACCTTAATCAATGCGGATGGAAGAGAAGACGTGTATACGTTTAATGAACAGTATGATACCTTAAGTATTATGCAAGATGGAAAGATAATTACTGCTTATACGTATGATGAGTTAAGAAATATTACTTCTATTAAAAATGAAGAAGGAGTAGAAACAAACTATCTTTATGAAGAAGATAACTTAGTAAAAGCAACGTATTCAGATGGTACGTATGAAGAATATGAATATGATAGTAATCATCATTTAACGTATCAAAGAGATAGAGATGGTAAGATTACCAACTATACATATAATGGAAATGATATACTGAGTATTACAGATGATAAGAATGTAGGAAATGTATATCAATATGATGAGGATGGAAGAGTAATACAAGAAACAGATCCATTTAACGTAAGTAAATCATATACATATAATGGAAATATGGTTGCTTCTATTACACATAGTAATGGTTTAATAGAAGCATTTGAATATGATGCGAATGGGAATGTGAATAAAGAAACAGATAATCAAGGTAAAATATTAACCTATCTATATAATAAGAATAATGAGATGATACAAAAGAATTATACGGATGCTACGACAGAGCAATGGACATATGACAATAATGGAAACATTGAGGATTATAAAGATCGTCTTGGTGGGATTAAAACGCATACGTATGATGAAAATAATAATCTTATGGGAACAAGAAAAGGTAAGGTTAGTACGAAACAAGTATATAATGAAATGAATCAAGTAATTAGTGAAACTGATGAAAAAGGATTAACTACTACGTATACATATGATATACAAGGGAATAAAATAAGTGAAATTGATGCGTATGAAAATACGACAACGTATGAATATGATGCTGATAATAATGTGATTAAAATAACGGATTGTTTTAATTTAAGTGAAATAAGTGAGTATGAAGGAGATCACTTAGTTAAATCCATATCTAAAGAAGGATTAGTAACTACTTATGAATATGATGAATATAATCGAGAGATTAAAAAAACAAATCCGAATGGAACCATAGAAACAAAAGAATATGAAGGAATGTTACTACGTAGTGAGGTAGATGCAAAAGGAAGTAAAACAAATCATTATTATGATGCATTTGATCGTGAAATAAAAACGGAAGTAATCTATCTTGATGGGTTTAAATCAGTGAGTGAAACAGTCTATGATGCTTATGGAGATGTGATAGAAACGAAGGTAGATGGAGCCATAACGAAACATACTTATGATGTGTATCATCAAGTTACTTCTACTACAGATGCAATGGGTAATACAACTTCTCTAGTATATGATATTGAAGGGAATGTAATTCAAGAAATAGATGGATTAGGGAATACGAGTGTTACTACATATGATGCGAATAATAATGTTGTCTCACAAGTGGATAAGAACACGCATGCAACGAGAAAAAAATATGATAGTAATAATATACTAATTAGTGAAACAGACGCCTTAGGGTATGTAAAAACATATACATACGATGATAAAGGACAAATTATAGAAGTAGTAGATGGCTATAAGAATAGAACTAAGTATGTGTATGATGACTATGGAAATAAAATACAAACATTAATGAATGATGTAGTCATTGAAGAAAAAGAATACGATCGTTATGGAAGAGAAGTATTTGTAGAGAGTGGGAATGAAATAACTAAGACTCGCTATGATGACTATCATCGTGTAATAGAAAGTACAAATATATTAGGACTTACACTATATACAACATATGATGAGTATGGAAATGTAGTAGAAGAAAAAGATAGTGAAGGATTAAGCACACAATATGTTTATGATAAATACAATCGTAAAATAAAAACAATTGATGCTTATGAAAGAGTAGAAGAAACAGAATATAATGTAAGAGATAATGCAGTGAAGACAATCTCTTATGATGGATTGACAAGTACTTCTACCTATAACGTACAGGGAAGTGTGTTGGAAAGTGTAGATGGGTTAGGTAAAACTACTATCAATACGTATAATACAGCAAACCAACTGCTACAAACACAAGTAGGAGAGTTAGTGAATGAATATGTATATAATGCAAATGGAAGTGTTATTGAAACGATTGATGTAAATAACTCAACATCAACAAAAACAATATTTGATGCGAATGGAAATACAATAGAAACAATAGATGCCTTAGGAAATAGTACGAAGAGCGTCTATGATGCAAACAATCAAATAATACAAAGCATAGATGCACTAGGAAATAAAAAAGAAACTACCTATGATGCTTATGGAAATATCATCAAAGAAACAGATGCCTTATCCCAAACGAAACAA
>CAMQRS010000047.1 GCA_947036815.1 uncultured Erysipelotrichaceae bacterium | reverse complement strand
CATAAAAAAATGAACCTCCTAAATTGGTTGTCCAACTTTTGGGGTTCATTTCAAACACTAGAATTTAAAGAACCTTTTTATCTTAGTTTGTTTATCAAATTTTGGTATTCTTCCCATGTTATCTACCTCTTCATTGATATAGAAAAGAAACAAACGTTATATACATAACAATTGTTTCTTTTTGATTATTTTTGAGTGTCACTCGATAAGCAGCATATCATTCTTAGCGAGGTTTTATTTACAAATATTATATATATTTACGACATCTTGTTCATACAGTGTTTTAAATCCTTTAATAACTCCATTCTTTGATTGAATGGCTTTTTTTGCCATCTCTTCAAATCGAGTATCATCAATACCTACTTCATGTAGAGTAGATGGAATTTCTAACACATTAACAAAGAAGTCTTGAGTCATTTGAATTGCTTCATTCGCAATTTCAAAATCTTCTTTATTAGAATCAATCCCTAATACATGTACTCCATACTTAACAAATCTTGATACTGTTGTTTCATCTAAAATGTATCGCATCCACGCAGGAGTTAGAATAGCCAATCCAACACCATGGGTATTATTATAGAATGCCCCTAATACATGTTGCATCGCATGACAAGACCACCCTTGGGCAAATCCAGATCCTGCCAATGAATTTAAGGTCAATGTTGCAGCCCACATAAGATTGCTTCTAGCTTCATAATCATCTGGTTTATCCATCACTACTGGTGAATACTTGAATACTGTTTTCATAAATGAATGACATAATTCTTCTTGTACATATGCACCCTCTACTCGATTAAAATAAATTTCAAATAAATGAGATAATATATCCGCACAGCCTGCAGCTGTTTGATTCTTAGGCAAGGTATACGTAAGTGTCGGATCTAAAATAGACACTACTGGAAATAATAAAGGATGTCTAAACCCTCGTTTGTCATTGATTTCTTGATTCGTGATAACACCAGTACAATTCATTTCTGAACCTGTACCACTTAACGTTGTAATACTCACAATTGGAACAGCTTTATTCAAACTGATAGGATCCATGATCATATCCCATGCATCACCATCAAAGTATGTTGCTCCAGCAATTGCTTTACTACAGTCACAAACACTACCTCCACCAATTGCTAATATAACATCGATATTGTTATTTCTACAAAGAGTTACTCCCTCAACCACACTTTCTAGTCTTGGATTCGCAGCTACATTCGCTAATTCATACATATTTTTTTCATTCAACTGAGCCATCACTGATTCATATAATCCTGATTTTTTTATACTACCGCTTCCGTACACTAATAAAACATTAGTTCCAAAAGATTTCATAATTTCTGATAAATTTTTATGTTCATCTTTTCCAAAATAAACCTTAGTTGGAACATGAAATATAAAATTATTCATGTTAGTCTCCTCCTTTAATAATCTACTTGTTCATCACAAGTATAAGCTTCATTCACAAAAAACATTCTCAATGTCTGTACGCCATTAAAATTAGCCTCTTCTAATCGAACTGGGATAATACCTAATTCATCACTGATGTAATCATATTTTTCATGATCAATTTGAGTTCTGATGATTATCTCACTTCCCTCCAACGATGCACTTTCACTCACACCCTTGTTTTTTGACCTTTCTTCACTTGTTGTTTGATAAGTAGCTAACGCTTCTTCCAATTCTTCTACACTATTCTCTGCCAAAATTATTTTTTCAACAACACTGATATATCTAATATCATCATTTTCATAAGCAATTTCATAGCTCACTCTATTATTTTCTTTTTGGCATACCATCGTATCATAATCCAATGTTTGACACCCTGCGACAGAAATAGAAAGAATAAGTAATATACATGTTTTTGCTAGTAATTTCATTACATATCTCCTCCCATTATCTTATTGATAAGTCCTATTACACGTTGTGTAGATTTTCCATCTTTATATTTGAAAAATTTATTTTTGAACGCTTTAATCTTTTCTTCATCGAATTGATGCTCTAGTATTCCTTTAATTACCTCGTCCTCGTTGTAACAAATAGGTCCTGGCATTTCTTGTTCATAATCAATATAAAATCCTACATCACTTCTATATTCGTCAATATCCGGAACATAAAACAGCATCGGTTTTTCAAATACTGAAAAATCAATAATGATTGCGGAATAATCTGATATTAAATAATCCGTAACACTAAATAAACGTTTTATACTCATTCCATTACAACACAAGATATCTTGATCAACACTTAGCATTGTATGCTGTACAAGGGGATGCATTTTATACAAAATAACATATTCATCACCCAATGTATCTTTGATTCGATTTAAATCTATCATTGTATTATTTAATCCATGCATTAATTTCCCTCTAAATGTTGGTGCATATAAAATTACTTTTTTACCTTCTAGTTGAGGAAATTGTTCATACATTAATTTACGATCTTTTTTAATTTTACTTTTTTTAAATAAACGATCTGTTTTAGCAATCCCTGTCGCAATTACTTGTTCTTCTTTTACTCCGAACGCACTTGCAAATGCGCTTCTATAATATTCGCAATTTGTGATTGCGTAATCATAGTTTGCAATTTTATAATCACGATATACATCGTTTCCAAACTTTTTAATAGCTCCACTTGCATGCCATACTTGTAATACCTTCGTATTGCTTCGTTTAAAATTAGATACTACATAATTATTGTAATCAAGAATGACTAATTGACTTGAGTTTATCGCAAACATTTGATGGATGCATGAACAAAAATACTTAATATTTCCAAGTAATGACTTCTCAAATTTTACTAGAATGTAGTTTAATTTATAATTCCCTTGTTTTTGTAACGCAATGGATAACAATCTAAAATCACCTTCAAGTTTATCAGACTCTAATGAAATGAAAGTTATTTTTTCTTTATCCACTTTTGTGAAAATTAAAAAGATACTCATAATTTTTAACACCATCCATAAAACTATTTTTTTCAGTTTCATTATAATCCTCCTTTAATTAAATATAATATTCGATACTTTTTCACAACAATGTCCATCATGAAATGAATTAAATTCGCTATTAAACGCCTGTAATCTTTCATAATCATACGTGCCAGATTGTATCGATTGAAGTAAGTCATCTTCTTTCTCTAGTATCTCTCCTGGTAAGGTTTGATAAATATCAAAATAAAATCCTCTTAACTCTTTTTGATAAGATGCTAAATCAAACATATAGAAATATATTGGTCGATTCAAATTCGCATAATCAAAAAATACACTTGAGTAGTCAGTAACCAATATATCACTCATCGAATATAATTCATTGATGTCTTGAGTTGCTTTGGCATGAATGATAAACCCTTCTAATTCTAAATCATTAACATACTCATTGATTATTAAATAATGGGGCTTAAAGATAACAACATACTCATCTCCGAGCACTTCTTTCCATCGTTTAAAGTTTGCTTCTAACTTAAATACATAACCTTTACTATTAAATGACGTATCACGCCATGTAGGTGCATATAAGATTACTTTCTTATCTTTATCTATTCCATACTCACTTCTTAATTTATATTGCTCCTGTACGCTTACATGCACTAAATAATCATTACGAGGATATCCCGTATCTATTAGTCGTTCTTCATTTATTTGAAAAGCACTTTGAAATACATTTGTGCTAAACGGATTGGGACTAATCATATAATTATATTTATCGACATCATTATCATATGTAGATGTCATTTGTTTAAATGTTATTTCACTACGATAAAATTTAACATCATCACTTGCTAAAATATCATGAGCTAACCTTTTTAAAGGTGTTCCATGCCAAGTTTGTAAATAAATCTGTTCTTCTTTTTTCAACATGTGTTTAGGTAGTTTACAATTGATAATCCAATATTTTGACTTTGCCATATAGTAATAATACATCAATCCATTGTATCGAATTACTGTTGCGTTATCAATTTGCTGATGAACATCTTTTAATGCCCATATAAAAGTATATTCTCTATACTTCTCATGTGTACTCAGATATTGATGCATTGCTTTTGGATTACAACTATATCCCCTCCCATGAAAAGACACAAAGATGATTGTTTTATGATCCATCTTTATTCGTTTATAAAAAAGTGCATATGTCTTTTTAAAGATTGTGACAACTATTTTTTTGATAAGTTTCAATATATTTAACTTAATTTTCTGCAACTTTTTTTTCATGATTACTCCTATTTGTTGAACATTACTTTTTCTACTATACATTTACTCGCATTTCCATCATCTAAATGACAGAATCGATCATAGAATTCTTCATACCTTGTCGCATACTGTAGACTTATTTCATCAATATTTGCGATTGCATGAATCACTTCATTACTTGTATACAACAATGGCCCTGGAACTTCTGTTTCCATATCGATATAAAAACCTCTTAATAAATTTTTATACTTTTCAATATCATAAGTGAAAAATAAAATAGGTCGTTTAAGATTTGCATAATCAAAGAACACACTTGAGTAATCCGTAATACAAAGATCACTAATCGTATATATTTCTGATATATCATCATAATTACTTAAGTTATATACAAAGTTTGGGTACGCACTTGTATCAATTGCATCACTTATATAATGATGCATACGAAGTAATACCACATATTCCTCTCCTAATTGTTTTTGCATTTCATCCAAATCTAATTGTAAGGTGAATTTATACTTCCCTTTATCATAGTGTTCATCATCACGCCATGTCGGTGCATATAGAATTGTTTTTTTATCTAAAGGTATATGTAATTTATTTTTCAGTATTATCATATCGTCTTCTATCGTTGAAGAATATAAGATATCATTTCTTGGATATCCATAAGACAACATTTCATTTTCATACATAAAACAACGCTTTAACGTAACTGTAGAGAAGTCATTTGCACTTACTAGGTAATCCCAATCAACTCTTTGCTTATAAAATTGGTGTTTATACTTAGGAGATGCTGAAGTTACTTCCTCTTGATCGAATACAAGGCGTTTTAAAGGCGTTCCGTGCCAAGTTTGAACAAATACTTGTCCTTCTTTTTTACGGTACCACAGAGGCTGTCTGACATTGAATACAAGGTATTTAGATACTGCAAGATAATACGCATATCTAAAAGAAAAGCGCTTTACTACCTTCGTTGGAAACGGAGGTTTTGTCCCATTATTTAAAACCCATACAAAATCATAAGAATCACTATGATGCGTTGCTAAGTATTCAAAAATATACTTCGGATTATCAGAATAATTTTTACCCATAAACGACTCAAACATAACAACCTTATTTTTTACAGGTAGTTTCATAAATATATGATAATATGCTAATTTATATAAATTCATTTTTTTCCTAACTATGTTTTTTAATTTTTTACGAACTAATTTTCTACGTATTATCTTCAATGTTTTATCCATATTATCTTCTTGTAACGAACGAATCAATGATCTAGAAAACTTAGTTTTAGATGCCACGATATCTTTATCTAATTGTTTAGATAACTTAACCAATACCGGAAAATACAATTCTTTCCATTTTACATCTTTACTTCTTCTTAATTTCCTAGCAAATGCGCTCGTAATATACTTGATTATTTTAGAATCTAAAGAGTCCTTTAATTGTTTATCATTCACTAAAGATTTCCCTTGTTCATAAGCTCTAATTCGTTCAAAAAAACGATTGTCATCTTTAAGTTGTGATAAGGCAGGATAATTAATCGGGTCGTTATGTTTTCTTTTCACATAAATACTATCTATCACATAAGTTGAACTGATTGCATGATTTAAAGTTTCCAATACAAACAACACATCACTATAGTAGACAAACGTCTCATCAAAGACAATATTATTTTCTTTTAAAAATTGAGTATTATATAAATTTGATAATACACTTATTTTTCCAATTTTTTTTCTAGAAAGCAATTGCACGTAATATAGCTTTTGTTGCTCATATATATCTGTCCCTTCATAAGGAACTAAATATTTTTCTAGTCTTGTCAATTTGACTTGATCTGTTTCTTCTATTTCTTCTGCATCATCTTCTTTTGTTTCTATGTTAGCTAAATAGTTTGCTCTCTTATTCCATGTATGCGCCCTTTTACCATATATGATATCTTGCTCATTCATTACTTCTACCATATTATGCAACGTATTCACTTCTACATAATCGTCACTATCTAAAAAGTATATATAAGGCGTAGTTGCATGTAACATCCCTAAGTTTCTAGCAGCAGCAACACCACTAGCGTTTACTAATGAAATCACTTTAATTTGTAAGTAGTTACTGTAAGCACTAATTAAATCACGGCTATCTTCAGCATCTTCATCACACACTAGTAATACTTCAAAATCCTTGAAGCTACTCTCTTTTAGTGAAAGAAAGCAGTCTTCAAGGTAATTAACATATTTATAAAAAGGAATGACAATACTAATTAATTTATTCATCTTCTTCACCTTATTTTTTTAAACCAGCTTTAAGCTCTGTCGTTGAAATTCCTTCTGTTCTCGATAAATACACGACTTCACAATATTCTTTAAGAAAATCAAATTTACCTTTCCAATCATCTCCGATAACAAATACATCAATATCGTATTTCTTAACATCTTCAATTTTTTGTTCCCAGCTGGTTTCTAAGATAGCATGATCCACATATTTAATCGCATCTACTATAGCTAAACGATCTGTATCTTTAATGACACACGTCTTTCCTTTACCTTCATTAAATACATCACTACTTACAGCAACAGTTAAGTGATCCCCTAACTCCTTCGCTCTTTTAATCATGTTTAAATGCCCAATATGAAATAAATCATATGTTCCATATGTAATAACTTTTTTCATGTTTTCCCCTATTTTTTTATGCGTGTTTCAAACGCTTGATCTCGTATTATTTTAATTTCTTCTTTTGTTAAATCTTTTTGTTTATCAATAAATTCTTCATATGCATCTGCCACTTCGCTAATATTTCCCATTTGTTTAAATCTACCTTGCTCAATCCACAATCCTGTATCACAAAACTTTCGCACTTGTGATATTGAATGCGATACAAAGAAAATTGTCTTTCCTTCTAATTTTAATTCATTCATACGCTTCATGCATTTTGCTGCAAACCCTTTATCTCCTACAGATAAAGCTTCATCAACAATGAAAATTTCTGGATTTAAACATAAATTAATAGAAAATCCTAATCTCGACTTCATTCCACTAGAATATTTTTTTACCGGTTGGTATAAGAAATCACCTAGTTCAGCAAAATCCATAACTCCTTGTACAATTTCTGCTACTCTTTTTTTTCGAAGTCCTAGCAACGCACCCTTCAATAATATATTTTCATACCCTGTTAATTGTGGATTCAATCCTGCTTGAACTGCAATTAAAGCTTGTTCTCCTTGAATCATTATTTCACCTTGATCAGGTATACTAATTCCTGCTAATAAACTAGACAGCGTTGACTTTCCACTTCCATTACTTCCAAGTACACCTACCACGCTTCCTTTATAAATTTCAAAAGAAACGTCTTTAAGCGCATAAAACTCAAGTTTTTTCTCAAATCGTGAACGCTTCCCTGTATTATTTAATTTATAGATTTTATCTACATGCGAAAACTTAACCGCAATTTCTTTAGTCATTACAATCTCCTCCTATAGCATATCGATAAATTTAGTTCTAAATTTATTCATTAACATACTACCAATAAAAAACATAATTAATACAACTGACCAAAAGTACATTGTTTGTGCAGGATGATTCCACGGTGCATCATGAAAGAAAATCGCTCCTCGATATCCTTCTACAATATAGTACAGTGGATTCAATTTCAATATAATCGCTAAGCCTGGGTGATATGCTAATAACGAATCCAACGTCCATAAAATCGGCGTTAAATACAATAACATACGTATTAAGGCTAATACTAATTTTTTAACATCTCTAGTAATCATATTCAATACACTCGTAATCATATTTAATGAAACGCAGAAACAAAATGCGCAGAACATATAGTATAAAATAAGTAACCAGTATGTATTTGGTTGGTGTCCTCTATAGATTAGTATCAGTAATACAATTACCATCATTACTAAATGATTAAACAATTCTTGTAAAACAATTGTTACCGGAAGAATGCTTGAAGGAAACTTCATCTTTGTCAGAATGTTTCGTTTATTGTATACACATCCCACCCCTTTAGTAATACTAGGACTTATAAAGAACCATACAGTCATCCCTACTATCATCCATGGTAAAAAACTGATTGTTCCAACAGATTGATTATTTCTAATTCCAATTCCAAAAACTAACCAAAAAGTAAACAGTTGAATTAATGGATTTAAGATATTCCATGCATACCCTAAGTGGGTATCTCTTAAATCAGATTTTAATTCATATTTAACAATAGATATCGTACGATACATATTTGTAAAGTTTTCTTTTAAAACAAATAAAACACTTTTCATGTCAATCTCCTTTTGCTTATATTAAGTCTATTTTACCTCATTTCCACAATCATTACAATAATACATATTTAATAACACATTTCTTCATCACAATGATATTGTTCTCGTGTAATTCACTTGTATATATTTATGATTATGATAGTATACTCTTATGAAAATACTTATCTCTCCCGCGAAGCAAATGCAACTTGAAGAAAGCATCCCCTTCCTAACTACACCACTATTTCTTAACGAAGCAAAAAATATATATGAAACGATGCAACAGATGAGTGTACCTCAACTGAAAACCTTATATAAAGCGAATGACAACATCACTTCACTAAATTATAAACGGATTCATCAATATGAATATGATCAACTGTTGACACCTGCTTTATTCTCTTATATTGGTATTCAATTTAAGTACATGGCACCTAGTATATTAGACGATCTTTCTCTAGTCTATCTACAGGATCATTTATACGTGCTATCCGCTTTATACGGAGTTTTACGTCCGTTTGACGGAATTATTCCTTATCGATTAGAAGCCAATAGTTCCTTATCTGTAAATAATAAATCTATCTATGCACATTACCAATTACAAATGCAGAAATTATTTTCAAATGTCGATCTAATAATAAATTTAGCGAGTGATGAATATTTCCAAATGGTAAGTCCAAACTTAACTCCCTTTACTCAAGTGATTCACATAAAATTTTGTGAGTTAATAAATGGAAAACTAAAAACTAAAGCTACTGATGCAAAAATGGCAAGAGGCAGAATGGTACAATATATGGCTACAAATCAATTAAAGAATCCTTGTCTAATCAAACAATTTAATGAACTTCATTTTCTATTCAACGAAGATGTATCTGATGCGAATACTTATATATTTATAAAACAACCTAAATAAAAAGGTTGTTTTTTTACTAATAAATAAAAAAAACGTTAAATCTTGCGATTTAACGTTATTTTTCAAATGGTGGTCCCGGCCGGAATCGAACCAGCGACACATGGATTTTCAATCCATTGCTCTACCGACTGAGCTACGAGACCACTTGGTTGCGGGAGCAGGATTTGAACCTACGACCTTCGGGTTATGAGCCCGACGAGCTACCGAACTGCTCTATCCCGCGATAAGTGATATTCAATTGTACTTTCAATATTATGGCGGAGGAACTGGGATTCGAACCCAGGCGCCAGTTTCCCGACCTACCGGTTTTCAAGACCGGACCCTTCAACCACTTGGGTATCCCTCCATGTAAAACATTAACTTACTTTGAAACATTTCATAATTGGTGGACCCTGTAGGACTCGAACCTACGACCAACCGGTTATGAGCCGGTAGCTCTAACCAACTGAGCTAAGGGTCCCCTTTGCAAAGATTGGTAGCGAGAGTGGGACTCGAACCCACGACCTCCCGGGTATGAACCGAGCGCTCTAGCCAACTAAGCTACCTCGCCAAATATTTTTTAAAAATAATGGTCGGGATGACAGGATTTGAACCTGCGACCCCTTGATCCCAAATCAAGTGCACTACCAAGCTGTGCTACTTCCCGAATTAAATTTAAATGGTGCGCCCAGAAGGACTTGAACCCTCAACCTCTTGATCCGTAGTCAAACGCTCTATCCAATTGAGCTATGGGCGCGTGCTGTTTATCAGCGCTATATAATATTAACAAATTTTGGAACACAATGCAAGCTTTTTTTTAATTATTTTTTTTAACTTCATTTGATAATTAATAATTTGACCTGTTGTGAACTGCCTTGCCTTTTTAGCACCTGCATAGTATATCACACCCACAATTAACTGTAAATAGAAACTTTCATTTTTTATTTTTTTATTTTTACTCTATGTCTTTTAATTCTTTAAATTTACTCCCCTTATATTGTTGTACATAGAAATATAATTCCACAACTATTATTTTACCTTAGTAATTACAACTAATAGCTATTCATTATATTATCATTTATATAAACATACTTCTTTATAAATTATATATATATTTTGAATAAATATATTGATCGTATAACAACAAAAAAACAAAACATAAAATAAATATGTTTTGTTTTTTTTTCCGTTATTTTTTCAATCCAATTGCCACTTGCTCATTAATAAGTTTATAGCTAAAACTAATACTTATTGATAATATAACAACAAAAGTTAATAAACCACTCATAGCAACCTGTAAATTACTTATTGAGACCTTAATTCCTAAAAAAGAATTAAGTCCTATAGACAACATAACAAGTATCACAATACTTAAAATAGTTGCAACAGACGCTAATAAAATATTTTCTATTAATAATATTTTCGTTATTTGTTTTTTATTGTATCCAATAGCCGTAAGTAATGCTACCTCACGATAACGTGAATTCATAATTTTGGTAAGTAGTACTACACTTATAAATAAACTAATAACTAAAAATAAGATTGATAATACCATAAACAAACGCTGTAAATTATCAAAAGTACTTTGTAGTGACCCCACTTGTTCACTT
>CAMQRS010000046.1 GCA_947036815.1 uncultured Erysipelotrichaceae bacterium | reverse complement strand
TCGTAGCATTCTTGAAAGTGCATCAGTAATAATAAATAAAACATAATTCATTCTTAAAAAACCAGCTAAATACGCTAAGATAAAATCTGGAATCGGTGTTATCGCAATGACGATGACAGCCAATATTCCATTGTCTAAAAAAGTTTGTTTCCCTTTGTCCCAAACAGTTGGACCAATAAATTGCCTTAATTTATTTTCTTCAATACAACTTGCAAAAATATAAGCAAGCGATGCTCCCACCATTGTTCCAACAGTAGAAATACAAATGTACCATACTAAACGATTCGGATTCAGTAAGGTCATTGGTATCAATACAACTTCTAAAGAAGGAATAGGTAAAAAAGCTTTACAGGAAGCGTATAAAAATAAAAAAACAGATTCTTTCATGAAATCACCTGTCTTAGTATATGTCTATGTTATTTAATTAATGTTAGTAAATCGTCTATGATTTGCGTAGGTTGTATGTTTAATTTGCGAACATCTTCTCGATCATGTACCCCACCAAGAACAAGGATTGTCTCCACTTCGTGGTTTACACCTAATAAGATATCGGTTTCTAAATTATCTCCAATGATGACTACTTCTTCTTTACGTAATGAATAGTATGCTAAACATTGTTCCAATATTGGATAATACGGTTTTCCTATGTGAGCACTAGTTTGTCCACTTGCATATTCCAACATATGAACGATTGCACCATTCCCTACATTAAATCCATCTTCACGAGGAATTTTTCGATCTCCATTAGATCCCATCAAAATGGCTCCATCAAGAAGTAAAGATAAGGCTTTTGAATACAATGTATAATCAGCACCTGTATCAAGACCAACAAACACAAAATCTGCATCCTTTTCAACAAAGGTAAACCCCTGTTCCAATAAGGATTCTTTTAATCCGTCTTTTCCAATATAGAAACAATTTCTTTTTTTATAGTTAGTGGCAACATACATACTTGCCGCCATGCTACTCGTAAAGAAATGTTCTTCTTTAATATGTTCAAACCCCATATGTAGCATATGGTCCCTATTTTGTTTTTTAGTTCTAGTTGCATTATTTGTTAAAAAGATAAAAGACATCTGCTTTGCTACTAGAAAATCGATGAACTGCTTAGCTTCAGGAATTATTTTGTTTCCATGAAACATGGTACCATCTAAGTCAATTAAATATACTTTATTCATATGATCACCCCAATTCATAATACCATAAGTTACTTTGTTTTAAAATTTCTTTTTTTAAACGTTAACAATAATGGGAAGATACATAAACTAGCGAATATATATAAGATGGTATCCGTATCTAAGTACAAGTGTAAAAAACTACTAATTAAAGGAGTCACAAAAGCACTTCCTCCAATAAATAAGGACATAGCAACCATTTGTGAACTTACTTTCAGCTCTGGAGCAATACTATCAAATATTAATTTACTCGTATAAGCAACGATAGGAAGGGTTACTAATTGTAATGTACTCGTAGCTATAATCCATATGACACTTGGACTCATTGCATAAGCAATAAATTTAATTCCATACATGAACGTAGCAAATAAAAGTAAATGAACTACTGAATATTTCTTGAATATTTTATTACCAAATAAAAAGAATGGAATTTCCATCAATGATTGTATGGACCACTTCACCCCAATTAAAAACTTACTTGTTTCCAATTGGGTTAACTTATCAATGACTACATATTGATCAGCACTACCAACAACATAGATCAAGAAATAAATAGCAACAAAGTACATATATTGTTTATTTTTAAACAGTTGGAATATTTGCTTAAAATCTTTGCTTTCTTCATATTTAGCATCTTCACATCTAAAGGATAGATATAATGTAATCACACTAGTAAGAACACAGGTGATGACCATTCCCTTATATGAGTACGTATCAATGATATACCCAATAAAAGGACTTCCAATACAAAGTCCAATCGCACCAAGTGCTCGATACTTTCCATAGTTTTCTTGATCTGCATGTAACATCCATGTTTCTATTAACGCAGTTAATACTTTTACTAATCCAATACACATACTACTCGTTAATAAGTGGAAGAAAAATAAACTATTAGTAAAGAAAAAACATATACTACCACTCAATAAAAAGAATCCATACGCTATAATAAAATACTTTTTCATTGTTTTATTATGATCACATAAATAGGAAAACAACAGTTGTAACACAATTGCAAACAGTGCATTACAAGCCAATATGATTCCTCGATCAAACGTATTATAACCAGCATCTATTAGAAATGGGATGATTTGAGTTTGATAAAAAGCCAGACATAAAAATAAAGTAATATTTAATAAATACCGAATTGTTTTTTGTTTCATAAGTTCACCAAACTTAGTATGTGCTAGGTTCTTTTCTTTACTCACAAAATATGGTATAATGTGTTGCAAAGTCGGAGGTATGTTTATGTATGTCTATATTTTAATTGCGATCGCAATTGGTTATGTATTAGGTTCTATTCCCTTTGCCTTAGTCATAGGTAAAGTATTTTATAACACGGATGTTAGAGAGCATGGTAGTGGTAATTTAGGTGGTAGTAATGCAGGTCGTATCTTAGGTAAAAAGGTAGGAATCAGCGTAATGGTGCTAGATTTACTTAAAGTAGTAGTCGCTATCTTTATCACATCGAAGCTTCCTTATTCTGAAATGACAAGTATATGGGCTGGAGTTGCCGCAGCATTTGGACACTGTTATCCTTTATTTGCTCAATTTAAAGGTGGAAAAGCAGTAGCAACGATGTTTGGATTCTTATTTGGTATATCAATATTTTCATTTAATAATTTATGGATGTTTGTAGTTCCCTTTTCTGTGTTCTTACTAATGATTATATGCACTAAGATTGTCTCATTTTCAAGTATTATTGCAGCTGTTACATCAACTATATTCATTGCGTTTAACACTAGTGCAACATCTACTGTAGTCGCATCAACTATTTTAACGATACTAGTTATTTATCGTCATCGTGCAAACATAGATAGAATGATGAAAGGCGAAGAAACAAAAGTTACTTTTTTAGATAGAAAAAAGAAATAATATAAAAAGCGTATTTACTTCAATGTAAATACGCTTTCTTTATAAAATAAAGAAAGAACGATGGAGAAACGTTTGAAAAAAATAACAATAAGCGAAATATTTAAAAGCGATATTGTAAAAGTTTTTGACAAGGTCACTAGTAACGAATCGTTTATATGGCGTACTGATATACAACATATAGAAGTAATAAATAAAAATACATTTATAGAAATATCAAAGGATGGATATCGCACTGAGTTTACTATCACTTCAAAAAGAATAAATGAATATTATGCATTTACTATTAAAAATAAAAATTTAAAAGGTTGCTGGTCAGGTAGTTTTATTCAAGAAGGAAAAAAAACTCAAATTGTGTTTACTGAAGAAGTGGCGCCTAATAATCCAATTATGTATTTATTCATTGGAAGTTATATTAAGAAACAACAAGCAACTTACATTAGAGACTTAAAAATAGCCTTTGGAGAATAATTATTTTGTATCCTTTCTTATGAAACTAAATCGATAATTCCATTATTAATAAAAAGATAGGATACTTATTGACAATATATATATATATATATATATATATATTAAAGATATAGAAAGGAGTTATTCACATGAACACAATCACCTCAAAGAGACAACATATAAATATACTTATGGAAGCAATCGCTGTGTCTATCACTGCTTTTACCATTCTTTATTTTCTTGATATTGCTCAATTTGATACTTATTCGTTTATATTATACTTTTTACTACCTATCACATTAACACTGGTTTATAAATATAAAAATGAATTAAAACCAATTTACATTATAGGTTTTGTATTATTATTTATAAGTTTTTTATTACTTTTTAGATTTTATACTGGCGGATTATAAGGATTTAGGACTACTTTCAGTTAGATCATAAACAAGCATCTTATAAACTATAATTTCATCTTCATTGATAAAGCAAAGAAACAATCGTTATATAAATAACAATTGTTTCTTTTTTATTATAGAATGCTTACTTAATAAGTAGTTTATATTCAACTTGAGATACTTTAAGAAGTATATTCATTATGAATCTTAATCTAATAATGAATTATATGTTTTGAGCAATTAAATCACCCATATTACTACAACTAACTTCTTTTTTATTTGCACTCATTGTATCAATTGTACGATACCCTTGCTTTAATACTTGTTCAATTGCTTGTTCGATTGCATTTGCTTCTTGATCCAAATTAAATGAATAACGTAGCATCATAGCTGCACTTAGAATAGTAGCAATGGGATTCGATATCTTGTCCAGCAATGTCTGGTGCACTACCATGACTTGGTTCATACATTCCAAAGCTATCTTCTCGTAGTGAAGCACTTGGTAACATACCAATACTTCCAGTAATCATACTAGCTTCATCACTTAAGATGTCTCCAAACATATTTTCCGTTAAAATAACATCAAACTGTTTTGGGTTTTTAACTAATTGCATAGCGCAATTATCAACTAACATATGTTCAAGCGTAACATTTGGATAATCTTTACTTACTTCATTTACTACTTTACGCCATAATCTAGAGGTGTCAAGCACATTTGCTTTATCTACACTACACACTTTTTTAGAACGTTTAAGGGCGATATCAAATGCTCTTTTAGCAATACGCGTAATTTCAGTTTCTGAATAAGACATGCTATCTCTTGCGACCATAACACCATTCTC
Source organism: uncultured Erysipelotrichaceae bacterium (assembly GCA_947036815.1). Classification (GTDB taxonomy): domain Bacteria; phylum Bacillota_I; class Bacilli_A; order Erysipelotrichales; family Erysipelotrichaceae; genus CAMQRS01. The sequence continues at coordinate 6,845 of CAMQRS010000046.1, read as the reverse complement.
TTCTTGAGTGTTACGTTCCCCAAAGTAAAGTCCTCCAGTTAATTCACGCATAATCATCATATCGAAGCCACCATCAATTAATTCTGTTTTTAATACACAAGCTTCTTTTAATTCATCATATAAGAAAGCAGGTCTAAGGTTAGCGAATAATCCTAACTCTTTTCTTATCTTAAGCAATCCTGCTTCTGGTCTAATATTAGGTGCTAATTGATACCAAGGAGACGTATCGGTATTTCCACCAATAGATCCAAGTAAGACAGCATCCGCATTTCTAGCAGTTTCTAATGCTTCTTCACATAATGGTACACCATGGACATCAATGCTAGAACCTCCCATCAACACTTCAGTGTACTGAAATGAATGGTTATATTTAACTTCAATAGCGCTTAATACTTTAAGTGCTTCATTCACAATTTCAGGGCCTATTCCATCCCCTTTTATTACAGTAATATTTTTCTTCATAATTACCCCTTTTTATTATTTATATAGTTCACTAATCCATCTACTTCAATCATATGTTGAAGAAATTCAGGAAATGGTTGACTAATATATTGTTTGTTTTTTGTTTTATTGTAGATAATTCCAGTAGCATAGTCTACACCTACTTCATCATTCGCTTCAATATCATCTGCCGCTTCCTTGCATTCTAGAATTGGAAACCCAATATTTATCGCATTACGATAGAAGATACGTGCAAAACTTTCAGCAATCACACACGCAGTTCCCGCTGTTTTCAAACATAAAGGAGCATGTTCTCTACTACTACCACATCCAAAGTTTTTACCAGCGACAATAATGTCTCCTAATTGAACTTTACTTGCGAAGGTTGGATCAATATCCACCATGGCATGTGTTGCTAATTCTTTGGCATCAAATGAATTCAAGTAACGTGCAGGTATAATTACATCCGTATCTACATTATCATTGTATTTAAATACTTTTCCGTACTTCATTAGTTATTCCCCACTTTCATTGGATTCGCGATACATCCTTTTATAGCACTTGCAGCCGCTACTTGAGGACTTGCTAAGTAAATTAGAGAATCTACATGTCCCATACGACCTACAAAGTTTCTATTTGTTGTTGATACACATTTTTCTCCAGCAGCTAATACTCCCATATGACCACCCATACAAGGACCACAACTTGGTGTGTTAAAAGTACATCCACTCTCTACAAAGATTTCAGCTAATCCTTCTTTGATACATTCTACAAATATTTTTTGTGTTGCTGGAATTACCATCACCCGGACATGACTAGCTACTTTATGACCTTTTAGTACAGCAGCAGCTTTTCTCATATCCACGATACGTCCATTCGTACAACTACCAATGACTACTTGATCAATTACAATATCATCCATCGCTTCCACTTCACTTATTGTTTTCGCGTTTCCTGGTAAATGAGGGAATGCAATTGTTGGTTCTATTGCTGCTAAATCAATTGTTATATCTTGTTCGTACTCCGCATCTTCATCAGCACTGTATTCAATATATTCACGCGTTGCATGTGCTGTTAAGTATGCTCTTGTTTGCTCATCTACAATAAAGATACCGTTTTTAGCACCTGCTTCAATTGCCATGTTTGCCATTGTAAAACGATCATCCATTGTTAAACTTGAAATTCCATCACCAACAAACTCCATTGATTTATACAATGCTCCATCGACACCGATACGCCCTATAATATGTAAAATAATATCTTTACCACTTACATAAGCATTCGGTTGATTAATTAGGTTAAATCGAATAGCAGTAGGTACTCTAAACCATGCTTTTCCATCTGCCATTCCTCTTGCGATATCCGTTGTTCCAACTCCTGTTGAAAAAGCACCAAGTGCTCCATAGGTACATGTATGTGAATCTGCACCAATTACCGCATCACCTGCTACTACAATTCCTTTTTCAGGTAATAATGCATGCTCAATTCCCATTTGTCCTATTTCAAAATAGTTAGATAAACATTGGCATTTAGAAAATTCACGTAATGCTTTTGAATTTGTTGCACTCTTGATATCTTTATTTGGAGTAAAGTGATCTGGTACTAATACAACTTTATCTTTATCAAATACGTCTTTACTCATCTCATCAAAGATAGGTAAAGCCATGGGCCCAGTAATATCATTTGCCATTACAACATCTAAACTTGCTTCAATTAATTGTCCTGCTACTACAATATCTAATCCTGCATGTTTAGCTAGGATTTTTTGTGTCATTGTCATTCCCATAATTAGTTCCCCTTTATACTTTCTGATTTCCCGATGATAGCACGATTAATCGCACTAAATAATGCATGAATACTCGCTGCAATAATATCATCATGAACTCCTACACCAAAACGTTCTTCATTCATACAATCATCTATTTGTACGTAAGCAACAGCTTGAGAGTTAGATCCCTTCGCTAATGAATGTTCTGAATAGTCTAATATATCAAATGTTAATCCTAGATTTGAACGTAATGCGTTAGCTACAGCATCTAGGCGTCCATTTCCTTTTCCAGTAATATCCTTTTGAATTCCATCTTGAGTAATTGATAAATTAACACTCATTTCATCTCCACGAACAAAGTGATAGTCCATCATTTCTAGTGGTGCATTTAGGTTTTTAAATTCATTTTCAAATATATCAAAGATTTCTTTGGCTTGTAACTCTGCATGCTTATGATCTGATACAGATTTAATATAGTATGAGAATCCTTCTCTAAATTTAGGAGGTAAATCATATCCAAACATATGGTGAAGAATATAAGCAATTCCACCTTTTCCACTTTGTGAGTTAATACGGATGACATCACTTTCATATTGTCTACCAACATCTTTTGGATCGATTGGTAAGTATGGAACACTCCATGTATCAAGTTTGTTTGTATCACGATAATTCATCCCTTTAGCAATGGCATCTTGATGACTTCCAGAGAATGCAGCGAAAACTAATTTTCCTGAATAAGGTTGTCTTTCATATACATTCATACGTGTTACGTTTTCATATACATCCACGATTTTTGGAATATCTGAGAAATCTAATAAGGGATCAACCCCATGAGTATACATATTCATAGCCATTGTGATAATGTCTACATTTCCTGTACGTTCTCCATTTCCAAATAAAGTTCCTTCAATTCGATCAGCTCCTGCTAATACACCTAATTCACTATCAGCTACACCTGTTCCACGATCATTGTGTGCATGTAGTGAGATGATGACACTATCTCTACTTTGTAAGTGTTTTGACATATACTCAATTTGAGATGCATAAATATGAGGTAAACTCATTTGTACCGTACCCGGTAAATTAAATATAAGTTTATTATCTGGGGTTGGTTCGAATATATCTATAACTGCATTACATACTTCTAATGCATACTCAATTTCTGTCCCCGTAAAACTTTCAGGTGAATATTCAAATCTGAAATTCCCTTGTGTTTCATCAGCTAATTGTTTTACTAACTTAGCTCCATTGACTGCAATATCTTTGATTTCTTCTTTACTCTTCTTAAATACTTGTTCTCTTTGTGCATAACTCGTAGAGTTATAAAAATGAACAATTGCTTGTTTACATCCACTTAATGCATCGAATGTTTTTCTAATAATATGTTCTCTAGCTTGTGTCAATACTTGCACACAAACATCATCAGGAATCAAATCTTGTTCGATTAAGGTACGTAAGAATTCATATTCCGTTTCGCTAGCTGCAGGGAATCCTACTTCTATTTCTTTGAATCCAACATCTACTAATAATTTGAAAAAACTTACTTTTTCTTCTAAATTCATCGGCGTAATTAAAGATTGATTCCCATCTCTTAAGTCTACTGAACACCAAATAGGCGCTTCTTTAATGTATTCTTTATTCACCCAGTCATTGCATGCAACAGGTGGCATAAAATAGCCACGTGCATATTTATTATGATTCATGTTATCTCCATTTCTATTAGTTTGCTACTATGTTCACTAATTTTCCTTTTATCACAATTACTTTACGTATTGTTTTTCCTTCTACTTGTACTTTTACTCCTTCAAGAGTTAATGCAATTTCTTTAATTACATCTTCACTCGTATCGGTTGCAGTATTAAATTTCCCTCTTAATTTACCATTCACTTGTACAACTACTTCTTTTTCATCTAAGATTAATTTAGATTCATCGTATGTTGGCCAAGCAGCATTTGCGATTGTTTCTTCTCCAGTTAAGAGTTGATACATTTCTTCTCCCATATGTGGAGCGATACAAGAAATCATTTTCACAAAGTTTAATGCATACGGACGATATAATGTTTCTTGTTTGTATGCATCATTCACAAATATCATCATTTGAGAGATTGCTGTATTCATATTTAATGATTCATAATCATTCGTTACTTTTTTAACAGTGAAGTTGTATGAATAGTCTAACGCTCCATCATTTGTATCACTTAATTTATCTGATTCGATAGCTAAACGATATACTCTATCTAAGAATTTACGTGCTCCTTCAACTCCGTTTTCATTCCAAGGCTTACTTGCTTCTAATGGTCCCATAAACATTTCGTATACACGTAATGTATCTGCACCAAACGCTTGTACAATATCATCAGGATTTACAACATTTCCTTTGGACTTAGACATTTTTTCTCCGTTTGTACCTAAGATCATTCCTTGGTGGAATAATTTCTTAAACGGTTCTTTACATGGGACTAATCCTTTATCATATAAGTAGTTATTCCACATTCTTGAGTATAGTAAATGTCCTACGGCATGTTCATTTCCACCAATATATAAATCGACTGGTAACCAGTGATTTAATAATTTTTGATCAGCGAATGATCCAGTGTTTGTTGGATCTAAGTATCGTAAGAAATACCAGCTACTTCCTGCACTTCCAGGCATTGTTGATGTTTCTCTTCTTGCTTTTTTACCTTGATATTCAATATTTACCCAATCCGTTGCTTTTTCTAATGCGCTAGCTCCTGATTTTGAAGGTGAATAGTCATCTAATGGAGGTAGGATTAATGGTAAATCTTCATCTTCTAAAGTTGTTGATGTTCCATCTTCAAAATGTACTACTGGAATTGGTTCACCCCAATAACGTTGTCTTGCGAAGATCCATTCTCTCATTTTATAGTTTACTTTTTTTGTTCCACAATTGTTTTCTTCTAACCATGTAATCATAGTATCAATCGCATCTTGTTTATTCATTCCATCTAAGAATCCAGAGTTGATGTGAGTTCCATCTTGTGTGTATGCTTCTTCGCTAATATCTCCACCTGCTAATACTTGAATAATTTCTATTTCAAATTTTTTCGCAAAGGCATAGTCTCGCTCATCATGTGCAGGTACTGCCATAATAGCTCCTGTTCCGTAATTCGCAAGTACGTAATCACTAATCCAAATAGGAACTAGTTTATTATTTACAGGATTGATTGCATAAGCACCAATAAATACTCCTGTTTTATCTTTATTTAATTCAGTACGTTCTAATTCTGATTTTAATGCACATTCACTAATATAAGCTTCTACTGCCTCTTTTTGTTGAGTTGTTGTAACTTTAGATACTAATTCATGTTCCGGCGCTAACACACAGTAGGTAGCACCAAACAATGTATCTGCACGTGTTGTGAATACACTGAATGTTTCTTCATGTCCATCAATCTTAAAGTCTACATGAGCCCCAATTGATTTCCCAATCCAGTTACGTTGTATTTCTTTTGTTGATTCAGGCCAATCAATCGTATCTAATCCCTCTAATAATCGATCTGCATATTTTGGCATATCGATTACCCATTGCATCATATTTTTACGAGTAACAAGATGTCCTCCACGCTCACTCTTACCATCAATGATTTCATCGTTTGCTAGTACAGTTCCTAGTTCTTCACACCAGTTTACAGGTATATTTACATTACTAGCTAATCCATCATTATATAATTGTTTGAAAATCCATTGTGTCCATTGGTAGTATGAAGGATCACAAGTACTAACTTCTTTATCCCAATCCAATCCAAACCCAAGCATTTTTAACTGTCTAGTGAATGTCTTGATGTTTTCTAATGTGAATCCTTCAGGATGATTACCTGTTGAAATTGCATATTGTTCAGCAGGTAATCCAAAGCTATCAAATCCCATTGGATGTAACACATTGAATCCTTGCATTTTTTTCATACGACAAATAATATCAGTTGCTGTATATCCTTCTGGATGTCCTACATGTAATCCATGTCCACTTGGGTATGGAAACATATCAACTGCATAGTATTTAGGTTTCTCAAAATCCCATACATCACATACAAATGTCTTGTTGTCTTCCCAATATTTTTGCCACTTTGTTTCTACTAATTTATGATTATATACCATTTAAATTTCCTCTTTTCCTTATAAAAAAAACACGTCTCTAGATAAAAATATCTAAGGACGTGTTATACGCGGTACCACCTTAGTTCATACATAATGTTTATGTATGCCCTCATTGCTCGTTAACGCCGAAATACGAATCGCTTATCGATTAGCTCCTTGACAAGTTCAATACCCTTTAGATACAGATTTTCACCAACCATCTGCTCTCTACAATTTAATAGATATTTACTACTTCAATTCAATGCTTATGATTGATATTATAACTAATTTTCACATATTATACAAGGTTCAATTAATGAAATATATAAATACACTTTAAAACACCTACAATATGCACAGCTTTTTATAATAACTGTACTTTATTCACACTGTTATATTATATTGATAGCTGTATTTGAGTGTCTATTTATGAATAGCAAGTATGTATACAACACTATAAAGTAAAAAAAGTAACTGCACATTATATTGATATGTACCCAGTTTCCTGGACACATTTAAAATTGAATCAAGCATTACAAAT
>CAMQRS010000045.1 GCA_947036815.1 uncultured Erysipelotrichaceae bacterium | reverse complement strand
CATAAAGCCCTTATAGGGCTGGTGAAAACCACTGAATTTTTCAGTGGTTTTTATTAGTAAAGGATTACCTTTTTACTAAACCACTATATATAAGTAAATTGTCAGTTTTTTACAACTATGTTAAAATACAGATAATATAAATAATTATGAAATGAAAGGCTGGTGAGTTTATATGATTCAAGATACTATGTGTCAAGAATGCTATAGCATAAATAACAAATTAACACCTTTACGAAACGCTTTGGATTGTTTAGTAAATCATACTCAATATATTTGTGGAAACTGTGGTCGATGTATTTGTATAGAACGTGATCCGAATCGAAATTTGCAACGATGGAATTTTCCATTTTCATCCTTAGAAGATGCAAAGTTATATTTGAGAACTGCTGATGCTACAACAAAAGGATCGTGTGCTATCTATGAATTGCAAAGTACTAAGGGACGAATAAGTTATAAAATATTTAAAGATAAAACTGAATTGATTGGTTACTTACAGAAGAATAAGGATAAAAATTGCCTCTCTATGTCTAGCGTTTATTTAGTAAAGGAATATAAAGAATATGCATCTACACAAGTAAGAAGACTTACGTCTACAGAAATTAAAGAATATATGAATACAAAATAATTAGTAATGAATATATGTTTAATTTAATAGACGATTTCATAAGAAGTACAGTTCATTAAAAAAATGATACATGTAAAGGAGGATTAGCTATGAACCACATAATTAGAGACATGAATGAAAGAGACTGGGAAAGCGTAAAAAACATTTATAATAGGGCTTTGATGAAAGGAATTTCAACTTTTAGAGTTCAAGAATATGATACATATGTAGAATGGGATGAAAGTCACTTAAAGGATTGTAGACTAGTAGTAATGATTGAGGATAACGTGGTTGGTTGGTGTGCATTGAGTAAAACATCAACAAGGGAAGTGTATCAAGGAGTTGTAGAAGTTAGTATATATATGGATGAAAGGTATACTAACTTGGGATTGGCATCTAAATTAATAAAAACACTTTGTATGTTAAGTGAAAAAAAAGGATACTGGAGTTTATATTCTTCAATTATTTCAATCAATGCTTCAAGTATATTATTGCATGAAAAATGTGGGTTTAGAAAAATCGGAATACGCGAAAAAATCGCAAAAGATAGATTTGGAAAGTGGCAAGATGTTACCCTGTTTGAATTCAGAAATTCTGATTTTTAAATCAATAATTCTTAAAACATATTAAGAATTAGTTATATTTAATATGGATGTTTTATTACCATTGTTTTATATAAGTAGTTGTATATTTTGATGGTTGTCATTCTAATAAGTGCTTTTCTGTGGTACGAAGATTAACGATATAAAGAGGAGGGAATTTATGGCGATGTGGAATCCTTGGCGAGGATGTCATAAGTGTAGTGAAGGATGCAAGTATTGTTACATCCATAAAGGAGATGCAACACGTAGTATTGATACAAATAATATAATAAAAACTAAAGACTTTGATGCACCGATACAGCGATATAAAATAGGTAAGCATAAAGGAATGTATAAAATAAAATCTGGAGAGACTGTTTATATGTGTTTTTCTTCGGATTTTTTACTAGAGGAAGCAGATGAATGGAGAATTCAATGTTGGGAAATGATCAAAGAAAGAAAAGATCTACATTTTATTTTTCTTACAAAAAGGATATATAGATTTAAAGATTGTATTCCTGTTGATTGGGGTATGGGATATGAAAATGTATGTGTGGGATGCACAGTGGAAAACCAAATGATGGTAGATGAAAAGCTTACCATTTTTAATGAACTACCTATTTATCATAAAAATATCATTCTTCAACCACTGATTGAAGCAGTAGATATTAGTAAATATTTAAACAAAGTGGAACTTGTCATTGTTGGTGGAGAATCTGATGCGAATGCAAGGTTGTTAAATTTTGATTGGGTCTTAGCTATTAGAGAACAATGTAAGAAGAATGAGGTTTCTTTTGCGTTTAGACAGTGTGGTAGCCATTTTGTAAAAGATAATATAAAATATAATTTACATGTACGCCAACTTTCTAGTCAAGCAAAAAAAGCTAATATTAATATTAACTTTCCTAAGGGTAATGCAAATTAGTAGTTTAAGCAAATTAACATATCAGTCAGTATCCTTAGGTAATATCTTAAGAAAAATAATTAAATTGAATGTTGAGTAATTATTAGGTAATAAAAAATGTAGGCACAAAATTCATCGTGTCTACATTTTTGCTTTTTATTTGAATGTTAATAAATCAGATACTGGTTTTCTTCTTGGTACATTAGGTGTTTCATCAGGATAACCAATCCCAATGACAGAACCTATTTTTTGATTCTCAGGCATATCTATTAATTTACTAATTTTATCTTCGTCAAAGTATCCAGTAATGACTGTTCCTAAGCCTTTTTCATATGCCACTAAACATAGCGTTTGTGAGGCTACCCCAGCATCAAACATTTCAAAACGGTCTTCTTTAGGGGTAGAGAACGATCCATCACGTTCATACCCACAGCGATTGGTAAGGTAAGCAACGATGATGATAGCAGGACACCCTTTTAATACAGGTGTATTCATATCGAATCCTAATACCATATCTTCTGCTATTTTGTTAATTAATTCTTTATTTTCAATGCATATATAACGAGGAGTCTGTGTATGTTTCCAAGATGGAGAATACGATGCGTCTTCTACTATTTCTTCAATTATACTATGTGGAATTGCTAAATCCTTATATTTTCTAATACTTCTTCTATTTCTAATTGCTTCGTTTAAATTCATAATGTAGTCCCTCCGACTTTTACCATTTAGTTATAACACATAAAGGATGTCATACACAAGGTATCATATGAACAAGGGTGTACATAGTTTAAACATAAATGTATTTAATCATTTAAAGCTACATTATTCGAATATGAAACGTCTTCTAATTATAGTATATATTACTAACCTATAAAAATATGTTATGATTAATTAACAAGACGATGCGATATGAAAAGAAAGAGGAAATAAAGATGAAACAAATTACGATGAATGATATTAAAGGAATTCAAATAGGTCAAGCTCAAGACATTGAAGCTGGTACGGGATGTACTGTCATACTTTGTTCTCAAGGAGCATGTGCTGGAGTAGATGTGAGAGGGGGAGGTCCCGCTACTAGAGAAACTGATTTATTAGATTCTAAAAATATGATTCAACAAATACATGGAGTCATGTTTTCTGGAGGAAGTGCTTTTGGATTAGATGCAGCAAGTGGAGCAATGCAGTACTTAGAGGAAAAGAAGTGCGGTTTTAAAATATTAAATACGCATGTACCTATTGTTTGTGGAGCTTCTCTCTTTGATTTAGGAGTGGGAGATGGAAGTGTTCGTCCGGATAAAGAAATGGGTTACAAAGCTTGTCTTGCAAGCGAAGATAATACCTATTGTGATGGAAATTTTGGAGCAGGTACAGGAGCTACTGTTGGAAAAATGTCCCCCACTTTAAGTAGTATGAAAACAGGTCAAGGAATGTATGGAATGGAATGTGGAAATATACAAATGTGTGCTTATGTGGCTCTTAATGCGGTTGGAAATGTCACTGATAAAAAAGGAGGATATTTAGCAGGAATGCATCATGAGGGAACAATCGTTGATCCATTACAATATTTTGAAGAAATTATATCAGCTTCCACAAAATTACCACAAGGGAATACTACTATCGGTTGTATCGTAACCAACGCTAAACTAGATAAGAGTCAATGTAATAAAGTGGCAAGTATTGCACATAATGGATATGCAATTTCTATTTTTCCAGTACATACGTCAAGTGATGGAGATGCTATTTTTGTCTTATCTACGAATGAAGTAGAAGGAAATGCAGATGCAGTAGGTGTACTTGCAACTTCATGTATCGCTAAAGCAATAGAAGTAGCGACGATATCTAGTGAACCAGCTTATGGACTAAAAAGTTATCAATCATTTGTATAAAAACCATTGTTTAAGCTCAATTAGAACTGTAATAATTATAATTACTAGCGTGTATATTTCAAATATTAGTATAAAGACTGATATAATAATCAAATAGAAAAAGTGAGGTATATCTAAATGAGTGAAAAAAGAATAGTAATCTTTGGTGTAGACAGAAGTGAAGATATTGATAGCTTAATTGTACGAGCAGGAGGATATAATATAAGATTTAAAAAATCAAATATTATTAATTATTATCATAACGAGGATGTTGAATACTATGAATATAGTGAACCGACACATTATCAACAATTTAAAAAAATTGCTGACAAAACACTACTACCTAATAACGTTTCTATTTTAGGTAAGGCTTATAAAGAAATGAATTTAGTTCCAGGGACAATTCTATACAAATACCTCTATAAAGAACCTTTTAAACATTATAACGATGATACTTCTTTGATATTTCCGTTCAAATTTAATCAAAGTCAATTGAATGCAACAAGGAATGCTTTTAGTAATGAGTTAAGTATAATACAAGGCCCTCCGGGAACTGGGAAAACACAAACAATTTTAAATATTGTTTCTAATGTTTTGATGAGAGGACAGAATGTAGCGGTAATATCAAATAATAATACAGCTGTAGAAAACATTAAAGAAAAATTAGATAAAGAAGGATATCATTTCTTATATGCGCTATTAGGGAATAAGGCAAATAGAGAAAATTTCTTTAATAATGAAAATTTGAAAAAACAAGAAACTGATCCTATAGTGATGAGCGATAAAGAATATAAAAGTATAATCAATCAAGTGCAATCGTTATATGTAAAATTAAACTATTTAATGAAATTAGAGGAAAATAGAAGAATATTATTGGAGGAGTTAAGTAAGTACAGAATTGAACAAAAGCATTTTAATGCAGCATATGCAGATATTCCTGATCAAGAAAAAATTAGTCTTATACCATTAGATGCAAATAAAATAGTCGATTTTTTAGTGGATCATAAATTAGTGTTTAGTAAAAAAGAGGAACTAAATTTAATAAATAAATTTACATTTTTTATTAAATTTGGAATTTATAAGTTTAAAGAACTATACGAAAATGAATATGAAATTATCATGAAATATCAAGAAAAATTTTATCAATTAAAAATTAAAGGCATAGAAAAAGAAATAGAAAGACTAGATAAAAAGCTTAGAAACAGTGATATGACAGGATTATCAAAAGAACACCACGAATTATCTAAAAAACTATTTTCACAAAAAATAGAAAAATATTCTAATAAAAACAGCCAATATACAAGTATTAATTATAAAAAAAATTTTTATAATTTCACAAAAGAGTATCCAGTGATTCTAAGTACTGCATATTCTATTTGCGAATCAATAAGCAAAGGTTTTAAATTTGATTATATAATTATTGACGAAGCTTCGACATTGGATTTAGTGAAAGCGATGCTTCCGTTTTCATGCGCTAAAAATATTGTTATAGTAGGAGACCGAAAACAATTACCACATATACCTAATACTACAGATGTTATAATCGAAGATGAAATGTATGATTATAACAACAAAAGTATTATGGACTCCCTTGATGCAATTTATGGTGATCGTATTTGTAATACATTACTAAGGGAGCACTATCGTTGCCATCCAGATATAATTCGGTTTTGCAATATGAAATATTACAATGATGATTTAGTAATATATAGTGATGCGAAAAATACATCAGCTATAAATGTAATTAAAACTAATAAAGGAAATCATATGAGGGTTATAAATAAAGGTGTGAATAAAGGAACGTTTAATCAAAGGGAAATTGAAGAATTATTTAGATTTATAAAAGACTCTAAAAAATATAATATCGAGTTATTTAGCAATGAATTGAAAGATATAGGACTAGTTACTCCTTATAAATTACAAGTAGAAATTGCAAATGTAGACGAAGAAAATAAAGAAATGGAAAAAGATACAGTGCATAAGTATCAAGGTAGAGAAAAGCCGGTTATGATATTTTCAAGTGTTCTAGATGAAACAATAGCTTCAAACTGTAAAATGAATTTTGTGAATGATGCAAAATTGGTAAATGTAGCTTTATCTAGGGCGATAAATCAATTTGTCATGGTTTCTAATGTAAATACATTTTATAAACATGGGAATGAAATAGGAGATTTAATAAAGTATATAGAATATCATGATAAAGAAAATATAGTTAAAGGAAATGTGATATCGGTTTTTGATTTATTATATACAGAGTATTCAGACAAATTAATTAAAATAAAAGAAATGATGAATACAGTTATTCAAAGTACGAAGTATAAAAGTGAGTTAATTATTGCTTCTGTTATTGAGGAATTATTGAAAGAGGATATATTCAATTGCTATTCATATAAATATGAAGTCTTATTATCTAATTTGTTCACAGATTTAGACAAATTTGATAATAAAGAAGTGACATATATTAAAAACAGATGTAGCGTTGATTTTGTTATATATAATAAAGCTAATAAGGAAGTAGCTTTATGTATTGAAGTGGATGGTACAGCGTTTCATCTAAATAATCCTGATCAACTTAAGAAGGATGCATTGAAAAATAGCATATTTAAAAAAACAAATGTACCTCTATTAAGGTTTGAAACTCATACTTCAATAACAGAAAAAGATATAAAGAAGGAATTATTAAAGTATACACAAGCTGGGAATACAAATATTTATGTAAATTTAAAAGAATAGTGAACAAACGAAACTTATACATATATAGAAAAAGTATTATTTGCTGATAAAACTATTGTATCTAGTGAGCAATATTGAAAATAACTAAAAATGGAAAAGAAGGAGTAAAGCTATACGCTATATTCCTTCTTTTTTTCTATATTTTTGATATGTTTTTTCACTTTCTTAATCGCCCAATCATAGTGACTAGAGGTAGAAGATACGCAATAACTCCCTAGTGTAGTAGTACCAGTCCATGAGAAATGTTGTTTTACAAATAGTTCCTCATTTGTGAAGGAATTGATGAGTTCTACAACTTTTGTATGACTTTCTTGAAGCAATTCTTTAGATAATTCATAAGACGTTCCTTGATGTTTGTTAAAAAACTCAATGTTCATAACTCCATACGTTTTCCAATTATATGGTTTTGGTAAAAAGGATTTAGTTTCCCCTTTTAGATTAGAAGTAATCCATTGTATCACTAATTGATGCCATTCATAAAGATGGATAATAACATCTCTAATATTTTTATCTCTCATCCAATGAGCTTCTTTTCCCAACGATGATTCATTAAAATCAAATGGAGCAAGTTGTTGAACATCACTCATTGAATGAATAAGGGTAAACAGTTTCTCGTATTGAGAGTTGGCAGCATGTATTAATTCTTCTTTTGTTTTTGGTCTAGCCATTGTATTCACGAACCTTTCTTATTGAACTATCCATCTTTTTAATGTCGGAAATACCTCGTTCATCATACTTCTTGCTTTTTGCTCATCCATTGTTTCATTTAACATGAAGGGAACGCAGAAATCAATCATTTGTTCCATACTACATTCGGAAGAAAATTTTCCATCCTTGTAACAATGTTCACAATATTCCTTACTCAATGTTCCATCTACTTCACTACCATACGTTGCTGCAGCTTGATGCATAGGCATCCCACAACTTTGACAATACTTTTCTTTCATATAATTATCTCCTTTCAAAGTGATAGCTTAAGTATATACCACTATACTTGACACCTAGTGTCAGGGTTGATAATTATTACTAATTTTATTGATTGCTTTTATTAAATCTTCTTGTAGACTCAGAGGTTCTATAATACGTACACCTGATCCAAAAGATAAAATATAACTTAGTAGCCAATCACCTGGAGGTATTGAGCTACTAATCCTTAAGTCACCATTATTAAGGTATTGTATTTCATCTTCACTGAATTCATCATATACTCTATACGCAAGCTGCTTATTAAACTGAAGGACAACTTTTATATAGGTAGAGGTATCTTCTTCTTGTGCTAACGGATATTCCATGGGAGTAAATGTTTCATCCAGTATTTCAATATGAATAATACGATTTATTTTAAAGATACGATAATCTTGTCTTGTGACACAATACGCTTTTAAATACCATGACTTATACTTGTATAACATCTTGATAGGATAGATGTTTCTTTTCTTTGTAAAGCCATTTGAATTCGCATATGTTATGGTAGTTACACGATGATTTATGAGTGCATACTTAGTTGATTCGAAGATTGTATTATCTCTAGATGTATGCCCCCAACTTGAAAAATCTATTTCAAACCAATTATCATAATGGACGTTAAACAAGGCAGAAAGCTTAGTTAACATATGTTCTTCATAAGTATTATCAATGGTTGCAACACTTTGTAAGATTGCTAATAGATCTTGTTTTTCTTTGTCATTAAATACTGCTTTATTGATGACATAATTATCATATAATTCAATCCCACCATACCTACCGGGGGTAACGAAGATAGGCACTCCTGCACTACTAATAACATCGACATCACGATAGATAGTTCGAACAGATACTTCAAATTGTTTTGCTAATTCAGGAGCGCTAGTACGCCCCTTCTCTAGTAAATAGTATAGGATTCTAAATAGTCTGCTTTCTTTCAAAGTATCACATCCTTCTGTTAACTAACATTATAGCAAATACGTAGTTAGTATTGAACTTATATTTATTCTTCATGATATGAGGTTGAGTTGTATAGTAAAAAGTCTATCTTTTAATTGAATAATAGAGCGACTTTGTTTATAATAGATAGTACATACTAGGAACAGAAGGAGTACTTATTCAATCCGCATAGAGAGCTTTTGGTTGGTGTAAAAAAGTGGGGTAACATAAGGAAGGTAGTCTGGGAGTATATTTTTTGAACTAGAGTAGAAAAATACGTCACTCGCGTTAAGAGGTTGAGGTGTAGCAATACACAAATTAAGGTGGTACCACGAAACATTCGTCCTTTGGATGAGTGTTTTTTTATTTACATAGGAGGAACTAACATGTTAGAAAAAAAGTATGATCATAAAAAAATTGAAAACAAGTATTATCAAGATTGGATTAAAGAAGGATATTTCACAGCAGGAGATGTAAGCAAAAAACCATATTGTATGGTAATTCCACCTCCCAATGTAACAGGTAAATTACATTTAGGACATGCATGGGACAACACGATTCAAGATATTATTGCACGTTATAAAAGACTACAAGGATATGATGTATTGTGGGTAAGTGGAATGGATCATGCCGGTATTGCAACACAAGCAAAAGTAGATGAACGTTTAAAATTAGAAGGTATTTCTCGCTATGATTTAGGAAGAGAAAAATTCTTAGAAAGAGCATGGGAATGGAAAGAAGAATATGCAAGTCATATTCGTGATCAATGGGCAGTACTAGGACTATCATTGGATTATTCAAGAGAAAGATTTACTCTGGATGATGGACTAAATGAAGCAGTAAAAAAAGTATTCGTTGATTTATACAATGATGGATTAATTTACCAAGGGGAGCGTATTATTAACTGGGATCCTCAAGCAAAAACAGCCTTAAGTAATATAGAAGTAGACCATAAAGAAATTGAAGGAGCAATGTACTTCTTTAACTATCAAGTAGTAGATAGCGAACAACAATTAGTTATTGCGACAACACGTCCAGAAACAATGTTTGCAGATCAAGCTATTTTTGTACATCCTAAAGATGAAAGATATAAAGATATCGTAGGTAAATTTGTGATTAATCCAGCCAATGGAGAACAATTACCGATTATGGCCGATGATTATATTGATATGGATTTTGGTACAGCAGTAATGAAATGTACACCAGCTCATGACCCTAACGATTTTGCATTGGCAAAAAAATACAACTTAGCAATGCCGATTTGTATGCATCCAGATGGAACAATGAATGAAATGGCACATAAATACGAAGGAATGGATCGTTTTGAATGTCGTAAAGCACTAGTAGAAGATTTTAAAGCGACAGGAATAGTATCAAAAATAGATGTTCATATGCACCAAGTAGGTCATTCTCAAAGAACAGGTGTTGTTGTAGAACCTTACTTAAGTAAACAATGGTTTGTACGCATGAAACCATTAGCAAAAGAAGTATTAGAAGCACAAATGAAAGAGGAAGAAAGAATTAATTTCTACCCGAAACGTTTTGAAAAAACATTTAATGGATGGTTAGAAAACATTGAAGATTGGTGTATTTCTAGACAATTATGGTGGGGACATCGTATTCCAGCTTATTATCATAAAGAAACTAATGAAATTTATGTAGGAGAAGGTGCACCTGCAGATATTGAAAATTATAATCAAGATGAAGATGTACTAGATACTTGGTTCTCAAGTGCTTTATGGCCATTTTCAACTTTGGGTTGGCCAAACCAAAGTGATGATTTTGATCGTTATTTCCCAAATGATTCATTAAGTACAGGGTATGATATTATTTTCTTCTGGGTTGCACGTATGGCATTCCAAGCAAGATACTGTACGAAACAAAGACCATTTAAAGATGTATTAATTCATGGATTAATTCGTGATCCAGAAGGTAGAAAAATGTCTAAATCATTAGGAAATGGAATAGACCCAATTGAAGTTGTTGAAAAATTCGGATGTGATGCATTACGTTTCTTCTTAACAACGAACTCAACACCTGGACAAGATATGCGATTCATTGAAGAAAAAGTAGAATCAAGCTCAAACTTTATCAATAAAGTATATAATGCGAGTAAATATGTAATGATGAACTTAGAAGGGTTTGACTTTAATAAATTAGACTTTACACATATGACATTTATTGATTCATGGATTATTGATAAATTAAATACTACAATTACAAATGTGACGATGAACATGGATCGTTATGAATTTGCCTTGGCAGGAAATGAATTATATGACTTTATATGGAATGATTTCTGTAACTGGTATATAGAATTAAGTAAAATAAGTTTACAATCAAATGACGCAAAAGTACGCTTTGCAACGCAATCGGTACTGTACCATGTATTAATATCAATTATTAAAATGTTGCATCCTTATATGCCGTTTGTTAGTGAAGAAATTTACTTGGCATTACCACATACCAAAGCAAGTATTAATCAAGAAGACTATCCAGTTGTAATGCAAGCTAATTTTAGTGAAGAAGACCGTAGCAGTGTCGCTCATTTACTTGCGTTAGTTGGAGTAGTTCGTGAAGTAAAAGCAGAATATAATATGAAACCATCAGCAGAAATAGAAATGTTGATTAAAAACAGTGACAATGAAGTTGTGCAATTACAACCGTTCGCTGCTCAGTTATTGACTAATATTGGGAAAGTTAATTTAGTAATGGAAATTAGCGCTGAAGAAGAAGTAGTTGTACGTACGATAGAACAAGGTAGTGCAGTGATTCCGATGAGTGACTTGATTGACATTGAAAGTGAAAAAATAAACTTAGCTAATGATAAAACTAAATTGGAAGGTGAAATTAAGCGTTGTGAACAAATGTTGGCAAACCCTAATTTTGTGAATAAAGCACCTGAAGCAAAAGTGAATGTTGAAAAAGAAAAATTAGCTAATTATCAAAAACAATACCAAACAATAGTAGAACGTTTAGCTCAAATAGGATAATGAAAAGGGACAATGTCCCTTTTTTTTATCCTAAGATATACCACGTGCTATGCGCGTGGTATTAGACTTTTAGATTCAAAAAATCA
>CAMQRS010000044.1 GCA_947036815.1 uncultured Erysipelotrichaceae bacterium | reverse complement strand
AAACTAAATTCTTAGGTTTTCTTATTTTGTTGTCCACTAAACTATTGACATTCCATGATTATTTTTGAAACTCGTGTCTACTTGACAAGTATCAGATCAAATAATGGAGTACTTACTTTTATAAGCATGAGTGGCTGTTCGATGATGCTACTTGACCAATACAGATTAGTTAATATTTGGGTACAAGCAAACGATGTATCTGCGTTACTAGACGTAGTTTCTACGATGTTGCGTGTGCTTATGATAGTAGTAATCGCATTGATTTTAATGAATGCGTGGCTATTGTTTATTACTCATAAGCATACAAAATAAAAAAATATAAAGCAGTTATGATATGTACCTTCTTTACTGGACAAACCAGTGAGGAGGGTATTTTTATACTCTATTATTACGAATGAGAATTACTTTAGTAATCCATATATATAACAGTAAATTCATATAATTAAGCAGTATATTAAATGATTTTCTAGATTATAAATAGCACCTATAATTTTTATAACACAACTTAATTTTTAAAAGAAACCTATGAAAGATAAGCATACTGTTTAAGGAACTATTAAGATTCTATGAATATGACAAAATTAGACCAAAACCACTTGTAATGTGAAATTTATTTGTTAATATGGTGATTAAGGAGTGAGCAAACATGATAAAATTAAAAAAAGTTTCTAAGTTCTACTACAAGAATGGAATCGTAGCTAGTGGATTCACAAAAATAGATTTAGATTTAAAATTAGGGGAATTTATAGCCATCACAGGAGAATCAGGAAGTGGAAAAAGTACACTTTTAAATGTACTTAGTGGGCTTGATAGTTATGAAGATGGAGAAATGTATATTAATGGTGAAGAAACAAGTCACTATAACGAAATAGATTTAGAGGAATATCGTAGAAAATACATAGGAAATATCTTTCAAACATTTAATCTAGTAAATAGTTATACTGTGTACCAAAATATTCAATTGGTACTGCTGTTTAATGGTCATAATGATAAAGAGATAAAAGAAAAAATAAATAGCTTAATTAAGGCAGTAGGACTTGAAGATTATAAAAATACTAAAGTTTCAAAACTATCAGGTGGACAAAAGCAAAGAGTAGCAATTGCTAGGGTACTAGCTAAAGATACTCCTATTATAATTGCTGATGAACCAACAGGTAATTTAGACAGTAAGTCAGCAGCGGAAATAATAAAACTGCTGAGCGACATTTCTAAAAATAAACTGGTAATTATCGTTACACACAACGTTGAACAAGTGAATGATTATATCACAAGAAATATTAAGATGAGCGATGGTAAGGTGTTAGAAGATAAACAAATTAAACCGATTGAATACGACATCGTACCTAGTTTAGCAATACATGAAGATATTACGAATATTAACAAAGCTAAATTATCAATCCGCAATACGTTTAATATAGTTCCAAAGTTCTTGTTACTAGCATTTATCTTCTTGTTTATTACGTTGTCTTTAACGACACAAATCGCTTCCTTGAATGAACAACAAACAAGTGGACAAACAAATGGATATAATTACTATTTTTCATATGAATCTAATAATAGAGTTATCATAAAACATGAAGACAATTCGATCATTAGCGAAGAAGATATAAAAAAAATAAACGAACTTAGTAATGTGGAAGGTGTCTATAACTACGACCTTAACCTAGACAATGAAGTTAGCTTAACGGATACAAATGATATTTATTTATATGGTAAGTTTGAAGATATTGATTTATTAGAAGAAGAAATATCATATGGTAGAAGTGTAGAAAATGATGATGAAATTGTTATTAAGGCAAATTCAGATTATCACTTTTTTCAAGATGTCGAAAGTTTAATTGATTCTACATTGTATGTAGATAGCTATCAGGGTGATGTCTCAAACGTCGTAGCGTTAAAAGTAGTTGGAATAGTGAATGATGATTCAGCTAACTACAGAGCTACAATATATGGTAATGATTCAGTAACAAAAAAAGCATATCAAGATGTATTGTTAATGAACAGTGAATTAGTGATGAAATTTTTCGATGAAGAAATATTAATCAATGACTATGAAGACAATATTACGCTTGAAGTAAATACTACATTAACAGAAGGTCAGTTATATATAAGTAAAAAACTAAATCAAGTGTATGATAATAATGCATTAGGAAAAGATATTAGTTTTGAATTATCTAATGGATATGGAGTAACTCAAGTGGATCTACATGTGAATTCAATTATAGATGAAACAAACTATATTGAACTATTAGATCTAAAAGAAATAGATGTAGATAAAGAAACGATATATATTAGTGAACAAGATTTCGATAAGATACTCGGAAATGAAATTTATCAATCCAGCGTATTTGTTGAAAATGTGAATCTTACTCAGCAAACAATTGATGAATTAAATAATATGGGATACACAACTCTTGCATATAAAGATATTATGATTACAGATGCAATGTCTGAAATTTTATTAATAATGAATATCATAGTAACAAGTATGTTGATTCTAGTGTTATTCTTTATTTCATACTTCGTAATTCGTATCATCTTAAAATCAAGAAACTCATATTTTGCGACAATTAGAATTTTAGGAGCTACTAAAAAAGTGGCTAAACAATTAATGATTGGAGAATTATTTGTAGTAGCAAATTTATCTTTCCTACTATACTTAGTTATAGCAATCATAAATGAATTGGGTATTATTAGTATTTCTTTCTTAAATACAAACAATCAATTCTTAGTGTTTGGGGAATACGTGATTATATACATTGTAACTATGGGTATGTCATATTTAATAAGTTTAAAATATAGTAAAAAATTGTTTAAACAAACAGCAATTACTACCATAAATGAGGAGGCGTAGTATGATAGAAATAAGAAATGTCTCTAAGTATTTTAATAAGGGCAAAAAAAATCAAATTAATGCAATCGACAATACTACTCTTTCATTTGATCAGGTAGGGTTAGTATCTCTACTTGGACAAAGTGGATGTGGAAAAACAACCTTGTTAAATGTAATAGGTGGATTAGACAAAGTAAATAAAGGATCTATACACATTAATGATAAGTCAATTAGTGTCAAAAATACGAGTTCTATTGATGAAACAAGAAACTTACTAATCGGATATATCTTTCAAGATTATAAGTTAATGAACAATGCGACAGTATATGAGAATGTAGCAATCGTATTAACTATGATTGGCTTAAAGGATAAAGAAGAAATAAAGCGTCGTGTTGACTATGTATTAGAAAAAGTAGGCATGCTACGTTATAAAAAAAGACCAGTTACCATGTTATCTGGTGGAGAAAGACAACGAGTTGGTATCGCACGAGCCTTAGTTAAAAATCCAAGTATTATCCTTGCGGATGAGCCTACTGGAAATTTAGATAGTAAGAATTCATTAGAAATAATGAAGATTATTAAAGCAATATCAAAAGACAGATTAGTAATATTAGTAACACATGAACAAACCTTAGCTAAATTTTATTCATCAAGAATTGTTGAAATTCAGGATGGAAAAGTAGTGAAGGATTATGATAACAATACAGATTCAACATTGGACTACGAGATAGAAAACCGATTTTACTTAAAAGATTTTGAAACGGTAAATCACGTCGAAAGCAATGGATCAAAAATTAATCTTTACGCAAATACAGGAAATAAAATAAATTTAGATATCGTTATTAAGAATGGAAACATTTATATACGTAGTAGTGCGAAAGATAAAATAGAAATAGTTGACGAGCAATCAAGTGTTGAATTTGTTGATGGACACTACAAAGAAATAGATAAAAAAGATATGGACGGATACAAATATGATTTGAGTGAAATAAGTGACGATACATTTGAAAAGAAATATAGCTCTATCTATAATCCAATAACGTTGGTAGCAAATGGATTCAAAAAAATATTTGCTTATACATTATTAAAAAAAGCGATGCTTTTAGGATTCTTACTTTCATCGATGTTTATTATGTATGCAATTTCAACTGTATTTTCAGTAATTCTTATTAAAGATGAATATTTTGTTAAATACAATGATGATTATTTGATTTTAAATGAAGAAAAAATGACTGCAGACATGTATAAAAATTTCGAAAATTTAGAAGGTACCGATATTATTATGCCTAGTAATTCTATTGTGAACTTTAAGATAAGGAATACAGATTTCTATCAAATAGCAGGCGTTCCTTTACCATTGTCAGGATCTTTGAGTGACGTAGGAACAGTAAGCGAAACAGATTTATTGTATGGAAGTCTTCCTAAAGAGGCGAACGAGATACTAATTGATGTTGGCGTAATTAATAAATGTCATGCAAGTACTGATGAATTCAAAATGGTTGGATTTATAGAAACAGAAGACTTCTTGGGAAGAGCACTAGAAAACGGTGGAGAGACATCATATAAGATAGTTGGTATAACGAATTTCAATACTCCTTCTATTTATGCAGATGTTCAAAACTTTAATAGTTTGATTTATCATTCATTTGAAGACAAAGAAATTTACAGTAACCACCTACTAGGAAATTATGCACTTGTAAAAGATCGTATTGTATTAAAAGAAGGTGCATTACCTGTCAATGATAATGAAGTATTAGTTCATATCGATCAGAAAATTTTTATGCAACTAGGAAAAACAATTGATATTAGTGAAAGTCATACGATAGACTTAAAGGTTGTAGGTTATTATGATAGTGAACAAATAGATGGACTATACTTATCAAATAATAATACAATACTAAATATCTTGATGACTGGAGTTAGTCAATACACGATAGGAAGTAATGATAAAGAAGCTACATTAGCAACGTATCAAAATGCAAATGCAAAAATATTAGATGGATATGAAAGTAGTAGAAATGAATATGTAGATCAAAATCAAGATAGAATCAATTCTTCTCTTTTGTTATCAGCAATATTTTTAGTAATTTCACTAATCGAAATTTATCTGATGATGCGTTCTTCTTTCTTATCTAGAGTAAAAGAAATCGGAGTGTTAAGAGCAATTGGAGTTAAGAAAACAGATATTTATAAAATGTTTTTAAGTGAAGTGTTTGCTATTACGACACTGACTAGTTTACCTGGTATATTGTTTGCAGCTTACGGGCTGTACGCGTTAAGTAGTATTAGTTATATTGCTAGTCTATTTACAATTAATCCATTCAGTGTAGGTTCTACGATTATACTAGTATACACATTTAATATATTAGTAGGTTTATTACCAGTACATAACACACTGAGAAAAACACCTTCTGAAATATTAGCGAGACATGATTTAGATTAATCATAGAAAGTATATAAGGTTATGTATAAAATGGGAAGAACTGTCCTAATGGATAGTTCTTTTGTATATAAAATTGATGATAAAATAATTTCAATGCTAGATGTTATATGTTAAAATTTATATAAGAAAAACTATCTTAATATGGAATGATTTACATATGACTGGATCTAATGAATAGCTATCATACGTTATTCAAAAGAAAAAAAACGAGCAACCATGAATATTGGAGATGAAGATCGTGTTGTAGTAGATAGAGTGTTGGGTAGCGAACATCCAAATTATAAAAATATGATATATCCAATTAATTATGGATATGTTAAAGGTATTGTGGCGACTGATGACGAAGAACAAGATGCCTATATTATGGAAGTAAATAAACCAATCAATTTTTTTAAAGGAGTGATAATAGCTATCATTACAAGAAAAGATGATATTGAAGAGAAATGGGTTGTAGCACCAAAGAATGCAGTTTTTACTATTCAAGAAATTGCAGAAGCTACCTATTTTACTGAATAATATTTTACTAGCGAGATACATCTGAATATAAGGTAAAGTAGCGCTACTATTATTAATTCGTCATGTATAATTTAAATTACAATCAAGAAGGAGAAAGTTATGATCGACTTTACTAAGTTAAGAAAAATAGCAGAAGAAGCGACTCGTGTACAAGAACTTTATGAAATGTTTGATGAAGATGCGAGATTGAAAAACACAAAGGCAGCCAGAGTGGAGTTTTATACGAATACAAGGTATATTCAATATTATTTAAAGCAAGGGAATTCAATATTAGAAGTAGGAGCGGGAGCAGGAGAATACTGTTTGTATTTCGCTGAACAAGGCTATGATGTGAGTGCGATTGAATTAAGTGAAGCAAATATTAATAAGTTTCAAGCGAAAATAAAAGATCATCATAGGATTGAATTAAGACAAGGAAACGCATTAGATTTGTCTTGTTATTCAGATAATTCGTTTGATATTGTGTTATTGTTTGGACCATTATATCACTTGCAATCAGATGAGGATAAGATTCAATGTATCAAAGAAGCAAAACGTGTATGTAAATACGGAGGAATTATTTTATATGCATTTATATCAAATGATATGGTTGTGAGTACAGAGTTTTTCTATGATAAGAATTATTTAAATAAAGATTCATATAACCACGATACCTTCAAAGTAGGTGATTTTCCTTTTGTTTTTATGACATTGGATAATTGTAGAAAAGTAATGACTAGTGCAGATGTGAATATAATAAAAGAGGTAGCAAGTGACGGGTTAAGTGAAATATTAGCAGAACACATTAATCAATTAGATGATTATGGATATGAACAATATTTGAAATATCATTATTATTGTTGTGAAAAACCAGAGTTATTAGGTTATAGTAGCCATCTTTTGTTTATAGAAAAAAATATAGAGAAATAATAAACGTTTGAATAAGCACCGATTTTTAAAATAAGTAGATGCTTGTTTAAAACGAAGTAACAAGAAGTAGGTGTTCGCATATCGCAGAAAACGAAAAGAGGGTATATGGGAAAAAAAATACATCAAACGCTATTTAAACTTAATAAACAAGAAATTAAGATATTAAATTCATCTAGTAAAGATAGTGAACTTAAGAAAAAAATATATGATAAGGTACCAGATAAATTAGTTGGGGCACTTGAATTAGCTTTTTATAAAGCTTTCGAAGCAATCTTCATTAATGGAACTACATTAATAGAAAAAACTTTTAATAAAGAAGATTTAACGTTAGAGCACGAAGCTAGAAACTATGTGATTGATAAGAAAGAAACCTTTAAAAATATAAAAAAACTCGATACACCTACGAAAAAAAATAACTTAGTGAATCAAACGATTACAACTACCTCTGGATTAGGTATGGGTTTACTAGGATTAGGATTACCTGATATACCAATATTAGTAGCTACGATACTAAGAGGTATTTATCAAACAGCTTCAAGCTATGGAGTTGATTACGATACGAAGGAAGAGAAAGTTTATATATTAAGATTAATTAGTACCGCTTTATTAAAGGGAGAACGTAAAGTGGTGATGAATGATTATTTAGAAGCGCCTTTATCGAATGTGATTGATTTAAAAACAGAAATTCAGATTACTGCTAAAATTATGGCGGATGCATTACTTGTTGAAAAGTTTATTCAAGGGATACCGATTGTTGGAGTTATTGGAGGAGTTACAAACTTATTTATCTATCGTAAGATTTCGAAATACAGCACACTCAAATATAAAACTAGATATTTAATGAATAAGAATGATAGTGGATTTCTTATGAGTGATAGAGAAATTAGATAGCTTGGGTTTAATATAGATTAGTCCCTTTTAGACGGGATTATTAAGAACAAATGAGTGGGGAAATCACTGCACGATTAGATGATAAAATAAATAAAAAAAAGATTGCAATAGTACTGAAATTGTATTATTATATAAAGGCTAGCGAAATAAGGTTCCTCGTAAGAGGGACATAAAAAATGCTAAGTTATGACACACCCGGAAATGTGTGTTAAATCGAAAGGAGAAATTAGTATGCCAACAATTAACCAATTAGTTAGAAAAGGACGTACCGATAAAGTTTGGGTTTCAAAATCACCAGCTTTAAATAGAGGGTATAACTCAATTAAGAGTCGTCCAACAGACATTAGTTCACCACAAAAAAGAGGTGTGTGTACTCGTGTAGGTACAATGACACCTAAAAAACCTAACTCTGCTATGCGTAAATACGCAAGAGTTAGATTAAGTAATGGTATGGAAGTAACTGCATATATTCCAGGAATTGGACACAACTTACAAGAACATAGTGTTGTTTTAATTCGTGGAGGTCGTGTTAAAGATTTACCAGGAGTACGTTACCACATTATTCGTGGGACATTAGACTGTTCTGGTGTTAATAACCGTAACCAATCTCGTTCATTATACGGAACGAAAAAACCAAAAGCTAAATAAAAACAAAGATTGAAAGGAGGAATTTTATATGCCAAGAAAAGGACATGTTGCAAAGCGTGACGTATTAGTAGATCCTATATACAACTCTAAGTTAGTTACTCGTTTAATTAACAAAATTATGGTTGATGGAAAAAGAGGAGTAGCTCAAACTATTCTATATAACGCATTTGACATTATTGAAGTGAAAACAGAAAAAAAACCAATGGAAGTTTTCGAACAAGCATTAGAAAATATTATGCCAATGTTAGAACTTAAAGCTCGTAGAGTTGGAGGAACTAACTACCAAGTACCAATTGAGGTATCTAACGAAAGACGTTTAACTTTAGGGTTACGTTGGTTAGTGAATTATTCTCGTTTAAGAAACGAAAAAACAATGGAACAAAGACTAGCTGCTGAAATTATGGATGCTGCTGCAGGAAATGGTTCATCTGTTAAAAAACGTGAAGATATTCACAAAATGGCTGAAGCAAATAAAGCATTTGCTCATTACCGTTGGTAGGAGGAAAAATTCATGCCTCGTGACTACGACTTAAAACATACTCGTAATATTGGTATCATGGCTCACATTGATGCTGGTAAAACGACTTGTACAGAACGTATTTTATATTATACAGGAGTAAATCATAAAATTGGGGAAACTCATGATGGTGCTTCTACTATGGACTGGATGGCTCAAGAGCAAGAAAGAGGTATTACAATTACTTCTGCTGCAACTACAGCTGTTTGGAAAGAACATAGAATTAACGTTATCGATACACCGGGTCACGTTGACTTCACAGTTGAAGTTGAGCGTTCATTACGTGTATTAGATGGCGCTGTTACTGTCTTAGATTCAAAAGCGGGAGTTGAACCTCAAACTGAAACAGTTTGGCGTCAAGCAACTGCTTATGGAGTACCTAGAATTGTATTCTGTAACAAAATGGATGCTACAGGAGCTGACTTTGAAATGAGTTGTGCAACTATAGTGGATCGTTTAGGTGCTAAAAGTGCTGCGATTCAATTACCTATTGGAGCAGAATTAGATTTTATTGGTATCGTAGATATTATCGAAAGAAAAGCATTCGACTTTGAAGGCGAAATGGGAACTGTGGTTGTTGAAATTCCAGTACCTGCTGACTTAATCGATAAAATGGAAGAAAAACGTGAAGCACTAATTGAAGTGTTAGCTGACTTTGACGAAGAATTAATGATGATGGTATTAGATGGTGAACAACCTTCAATAGCTCAAATTAAAGAAGCGATTCGTGTTGCTACTTGTACAGGGGATTTCTTCCCAGTATTATGTGGTAGTGCTTATAAAAACAAAGGTGTTCAGTTAATGCTAGATGCAGTGTTAGCTTACTTACCTTCTCCAATTGATGTACCTGCTATTAAAGGGACTACATTAGACGGAGATGAAATCACTCGTGAAGCAAGCGATGAAGCGCCATTTGCTGCTTTAGCATTCAAAATCATGACTGATCCATTCGTAGGTAAATTATCATACTTCCGTGTATATTCTGGAACTATTAGTGCTGGAAGTTATATTTTAAACTCAACTAAAGGTAAAAAAGAACGTTTAGGACGTATTCTACAAATGCATGCTAATGAACGTAAAGAAATATCTCAAGTATATGCTGGAGATATTGCTGCTGCAGTTGGTTTAAAAGATACAACTACTGGAGATACATTGTGTATTGAAAGTGCACCAGTTATCCTTGAAGCTATGGATTTCCCGGAACCGGTTATCCGTGTTGCGGTTGAGCCTAAATCTAAAGGTGACCAAGATAAAATGGGATTAGCTTTATCTAAATTAGCTGAAGAAGATCCAACATTTAAAACGTATACTGATGAAGAAACAGGACAAACAATTATTGCTGGAGTTGGAGAACTTCATTTAGATATTATTGTTGACCGTATGAGAAGAGAATTCAAAGTTGAAGCTAACATTGGAGCTCCTCAAGTATCTTACCGTGAGACAATCCGTCAATCGGCTGAGTGTGAAGGTAAATATATTAAACAATCTGGTGGACGTGGACAATATGGACATGTTTGGATTAGATTTGAACCAAATGAAGAAGGAGCAGGATTCCAATTCATTGATAAAACGGTTGGTGGAAGTGTTCCTAGAGAATACATTAAAGCAATCGGTGAAGGTACTGAATCTTCATTAAGAAATGGTATGGTTGCAGGTTATGAAGTAGTTGATATTAAAGCTACTTTATTCGACGGATCTTACCATGATGTCGATTCAAGTGAGATGGCATATAAAATTGCGGCAAGTATGGCGCTTAAACAAGCAGCTAAAAAATGTAACCCAGCAATTCTTGAACCAATCATGAATGTAGAAGTTACTGCACCTACAGAATACTTAGGATCAGTAATGGGAGATGTTTCATCTCGCCGTGGATCTATTGAAGGACAAGAAGAAAGAGGAAATGCGATTATTGTAAGAGCTATGATTCCTTTATCTGAAATGTTTGGATATGTTACAGATTTACGTGGATACACTCAAGGGCGTGGAAACTACTCAATGAAGTTTGACCACTACTCTCAAGTACCGAAAAGCATAGCTGAAAAAATTATGAAAGAGCGTACTGCATAATATAAAAATGCTTATAAAGTATTGCAATTATCATAAATTTGAATTAAAATAAAAAAGTAAACAAGCCAAAAATATGGCAATAAACAGGAGGAAATTAAAATGGCAAAACAAAAGTTCGATAGATCGAAAACACACGTTAATATTGGTACAATTGGTCACGTTGACCACGGTAAAACAACATTAACTGCTGCAATTACTAATGTATTATCTAAAACAGGTGGAGCGGAAGCACAAGCTTACGACCAAATCGATGGAGCACCTGAAGAAAAAGAACGTGGTATTACAATTAATACTGCACACGTTGAGTACCAAACTGCTACACGTCACTACGCACACGTTGACTGTCCAGGACATGCTGACTACGTTAAAAATATGATTACTGGAGCAGCACAGATGGATGGAGCAATTATCGTAGTTGCTGCAACTGATGGACCTATGCCTCAAACTCGTGAACATATCTTACTTGCAAACCAAGTAGGTGTTGAGAAAATCGTTGTTTTCTTAAACAAATGTGACATGGTTGATGATGAAGAATTAATTGAATTAGTTGAAATGGAAGTTCGTGAATTATTAAGCGAATACGGATTTGATGGAGATAACGCACCAGTTATTCATGGATCTGCATTAAAAGCATTAGAAGGCGATGAAGCTTGGACTGGAAAAATTGATGAATTAATGGAAGCGTGTGATACTTATGTACCAGACCCTGCTCGTGAAAACGACAAACCTTTCTTAATGTCAGTTGAAGATGTATTCACTATTACAGGACGTGGAACAGTTGCTACTGGACGTGTTGAACGTGGAGTATTAAAATTGAATGAAGAAGTTGAAATCGTTGGAATTCACGACACTAGAAAAACAGTAGTTACAGGAATCGAAATGTTCCGTAAATTATTAGATTTCGCTGAAGCTGGAGATAACATCGGAGCTTTATTACGTGGAGTTAACCGTGAAGAAATCGTTCGTGGACAAATCTTATGTAAAATCGGAAGTGTTACACCACATACGACTATTAAAGGACAAGTATATGTATTAAGTAAAGAAGAAGGTGGACGTCATACTCCATTCGTTACTAACTACCGTCCTCAATTTTACTTCAGAACTACAGATGTTACTGGAGTAATCAGCTTACCAGAAGGTGTTGAAATGGTAATGCCTGGAGATAACGTAGAAATGACAGTTGATCTTATCGCTCCAATCGCTATCGAAAAAGGAACTAAGTTCTCTATTCGTGAAGGTGGACGTACAGTAGGTGCTGGAAACGTTACTGAAATTATTAAATAATTTTTTAAACCTATACAAATATTAAAAGACCGCTTTATAAGCGGTCTTTTTTTGTTTCAATAATAATTGGTTCTTTAAATTCTAGTGTTGGTGGAGTAAAATCTATTACTAAATAGGCTGTAATCTAGGTATGAAAT
>CAMQRS010000043.1 GCA_947036815.1 uncultured Erysipelotrichaceae bacterium | reverse complement strand
TGCATCTAAGATTCCTTTAGAAACAGAAACGGCTGTTACAATTAAGAAGAAGATAACCATTGTAAGCCCAACTGCTACTGTATTATCTCTTAAGAAAGATAAACGTTTTGGGAATTTAACTGATTCTGTAGATTTACTTCCTTTAAATGGTTTTGCAACTTGTGCAGCAAACCAATAACCAAATCCTCCGAAATGTCCAAAGGCTAAATCATCAGTACCAACAATTTTACGCATAGTTGGTTGACAGATAGCTGGTGAAATTACCATAACTAATCCTAATACTAATCCTCCAGCTAACCATAATTGTACACCTTCTAATCCTGCAAATGCTAAGATTACTGCAAGCATACAAGCCATATATAATGTATGGTGACCTGTTAAGAAGATATAGTTCATTCTTGAGAAACGTGCCAATATGATATTTGCGATCATACCAACTACCATAATATAAGCAGTTGCTTCTCCGAATTGTTCTAATCCTAATGAAACAATCGCTTCATTGTGAGGTACTACCCCTTGTACATTAAATGCATAGTTGAATAATTCTCCAAATGCGTTTAATGAACCTGTTTGTAAGAATGATGCTCCTGCTGATAAAATTAAGAAACCAACAATTGTTTTTACAGTTCCTTTTACTACGTCTTCAATTGGTTTTTTTTGTAATACTAAACCAAATAAAGAAAGCAGTCCTACGATCATTGCTGGCGTAGATAAAATATTAATAATAAAATCCATAATTTATATCCTCCCTTTTCAATAAATTAACGCTATCCTATCCTTCACTCGCTGCTAACAAAAATTCATTATAAATTTGTACAGGTTGTGTTGCGCTCAAAATTCTTTCTACTCGACTAGTGTCAGCAAATATATTTGATATCGCTTGTAATGCCGCCACATGTGATTCTGGATCACTTGCAGCCAGAGTTACTAATACACGAACATCATGACCGCCTTCTTTAAATTTGAACGGTTCTTTTACTAGCGTGACCGCTACTTGCTTTTTGATGACACCTTGCTCTGTACTAGCATGAATAAGCGCTAAATTTTCACACAGTACATAATACGGACCAAATTTTTCTGTATTTTCAATAATTCCGTCAATATAGCGAGCCTCGCAATACCCTTGTTCTACCAAAGGAGTGACTGCCACATATATTGAATCTTTCCAATCTTTGACTCGATCAATAATTGTTACATTCTCAAGCTTCAATAATTCTTTCATTTAATCCCTCCCTTTGTTTTACATTCTTATTTTACATCCAATTTAATGAATATAGAAGTCCAAAAACATGCACCTCTATGTGCAGTCTTCTGTATGTGTTAAACCCTTTAAAATAAAGGCTTTAACACATACTCCACTCAATATATAACGATTTGTTCCATAGATTTCGAGTTTGCATTCGTTTTGTGCAATCATTGGACTCAAAAAAAGGCGACACGTTTACGCATGTCCCCTTTGAATTAATATCCTGTTGTAATTGCTTTCTCTTCCATCAAAGAAACTCCACCACTCGTTCCAATACGAGTTGCTCCTGCCGCTACCATTTCATTTAAATCTGCAATACTTCTTACTCCACCAGCCGCTTTTACTTCGGCGTTGTCTTGTACTGTATCTTTCATTAATTTAACTACTCTAGGGTTTGCTCCTGCTGAATTGAACCCTGTACTTGTTTTCACAAATGTTGCTTTCGCTTCTACACATATGTTGCATGCACGTACTATTTCTTCATCAGTTAATAGACATGTTTCTAAAATTACTTTTACACAGTTTCCATTTGCTGCTTTTACTACTGCTTCAATATCGCTTTTCACTAGTGCATCATTATTGTCTTTCAATGCTCCAATAGGGATAACCATATCTACTTCACTACCACCATTTGCCATTACGTATGATGTTTCAAATGCTTTCGCTTCACTACTCATAGCTCCTAATGGAAATCCTACTACTGCACATACTTTTACATCGCTTCCCGCCAATTGTTTCGCACAATGTGCTACCCAACTAGAGTTTACACAAACACTAGCGAAGTCGTATGTACGTGCTTCTTCACATAGTTTGTTGATTTTTTCTAATGATGCATCTGCCTTTAATAATGTATGGTCAATTAATTTATTCGTTTTCATTTAGTTCCTCTTTCTTGATTATTATATTTAATAATTCATATACTTCTACCTGATTTTTACATACTAGTAATTCATCAATATGTTGCTGAATCCTAAAGATTGTCATAATATCTTTTAGGATGCGTATATGTTTGTATTGATCTGGTGCAGCTAATACAATCACAATTCTAGCAATTTTATTTTTTTCAAATACGACTGGTTCTTTAAACAAAGTCATTGATATTCCAAGTCGATTCACACCATCTTCTACCTTAGCATGAGCCAATACAACTTCATTGGTAATAAACATATACGGACCTAAGTCAATATTCTTTTGAATTATGTTTTCAATGTAACGCTCTTCAATAGCCCCGTCTTGTAGTAGAATACGACTTGCGATATGTATCGATTGTTGCCATGAGACCTTCTCTTTATGAACTGCTACTTGTTCTCTACCTAATGCAGTAATCAAGCTAATTCCTTTTTGTTTTACACGAAGAAAATCGTTAGTTCCTACCGCATTAAAATAATGTTTTAGATCTTCTTTCACATAAGTTAGTTCTTCTTTATTCACATACTTGGATACAATCGTTAATACTTCTTCCATTCGTACTTGTTGTTCACTCTCCACATTGATGCAACGCTTCAGTATCATTAAGCGATCATTATCACTTAAGATGGGATGAACTTTTAACACTTCATGGTTTTTATCATGAATTTCAACAATAGAAATAACGACATCATAGTTGTGATTAAAATCATACTCACTTAAAGAAATTACAGTAACACTGCTTGTTCTAGCAATTAATGTAGTTACTTCATGCCTTAACATATTTCCAGTAGATACTCCGTTGGGACAAACAATCAAGATTGATATATCCTTTTTCTCTTTTCTTTGAGCATGAATAAACCCACCAAAATGTAATGTAATATATGCGATTTCACTTTCTGGAATTGGCAAACTCAAGCGTTGTTCTAAGTATTCACATGTTTTGCTTACAATCGCAAATAAATCTCGATACTCTCGTTTTATATCTTCCAAAAGTGGATTCCCCAATTGTATTCCATAGCGATATCGATAAATTGATGTTTTCAAATGTTGAAACAATGCTTTTTCTAATTCTTCTGTACTTTCGAAATCAATGCATGAAACTCTCGAAAATTCGTGTATTAATGATCTTGTTATCTCATAAATTTCATCGTCTTTATTAAATTCACTAAAACTTATCGTTTGTACCCTAGAACCTAATAAATGTAATGTCATGTAGAGACGTTCACTATCATGCATATAAACAAATTTCTCACTTACTAGTTGATACTCTTTTGTTTCTTTTATTTCTTTTTCTTCTTCTTCGCTAAATTCTAAGTGTGTTCCCCTTGATTCAATACTAGAAAAATAGATAGCTATTGATAAGCATATCCCACGCACATAATCTGTCTGTAGTTTACTTTCAATTTCATACAATTTAACTAAAATTTCATCTGCTCGTTCTACCTTTTCTACCGCTATTATATTCTTACTATAAAACTCTGATATTTCATTAAAATATAGAAAGAATACCATTCGTTTATTTCTTTCGCTACCTAATATATGATAACCTCTTTTATTCTCATACCCAAAGGACAACTCATATTCAACCATTTTTTTAGCGACCATTTTCAAATCATTGATAATGGTATTTCTGCTTACTTGAACAATTTCCATATAATCTTCAATATGCAATTGCTTTGTTTTCATTAATGTCGTACAGATGATAACACTGACTCTTTCCATAGGAGAAAATACATAATTGATTGAGCGAGTCATACTGAGTAGTTGTTTTTTAACTACTTTTCGCTTTTCTTCATTAATTAGTATTCCCTTGCTACGTTCTACTTCGATAGGTTCAATGCCGATGGCTTCTAACCATTCGTTTATTTTGTTTATATCATAATAAACGCTTCGCCTCGAAATGTTCTTTGTCGCCATGATGTCTTGTACAGACACGAAGGTCGGGGCTTGTAGTAGCATATCTAAAATATCTTTGCATCTAGGATCTAAATTATATAATGTCATACAAATACCCCCTTAAGTCTATTCTAAATCACCACAGCAAAAAAAAGAAGTACAAATAATGTACATTGTCTTTACATTATTTATACCTTTGATTTTAAATATAGCCTTTAATTAAACTAAACAGGTGATTATACCCTTCTTTAGTTAAATGTAATCCATCCGTTGTATACTCTTTTTTCATTTGTCCATCTTCTAGAAATTCATCAAATACATCTACAAATATTGCATTATCACACTCTAATACATTTGCTTTGTATTCTTTCATTAATAGACGTATTTGGTTGGTATCACGACATGTCGCACGTTGTAACTCATCAACAATAGGCAAAGCTGAAATTACCACTACTTCTGTTTTCGGTAATTTTCTCATCATAATTTGTAGAAATTTATATATATTAAATGCACTTTCTAACTTATCAAATTGCCATTTGTCAGATAGATCATTTGTTCCCACCATGATAACTAACTTACTTGGTGCATATGCTTCTACTGCATGAGGAAATAAATGCAGCAACAAATCACTCGTCGCTCCATTTACTCCACAATTATATAAATTATCAATATTAAAATAGCTTTTTAAATCAAATTTATTAACCATTGAATCTCCCAAAAATACGATTCCATTTTTTTGAGCCGTTCTTGAAGTAATCATGATTTGATTTACTTTATCTCTTTGATAGTCTTCTACTTTTGCTAATATGTTCATTTTACTCTCCTAACAAAGTTAATTGTACTTTATGTTTTTCTTCATCTATCTTATGTACCCATACTTTAATAATATCATTTACACTAACTACTTCACTTGGGTGTTTGATTCTTTGTTTACTCATTTGTGATATATGAACTAATCCATCTTCTTTTAATCCTATATCAACAAAGGCACCAAAGTCCACTACGTTTCTAACGATACCTTCTAACTCATCTTTTTCTTTTAGATCTTCTAGTGTTAACACATCTTTACGTAACAATGGTCCATCATTTTCATCACGATAGTCTCTTAGTTCTAGTGTTATCGTCGTTAATATATCTTCTAACGTATATGAATCTACATCAAGTGTTTCTAATAATTGACTTACATCACAATTTGCGACACTCTTCTTAGCAACATCACTTCCCATATCACTTTCTTTCAATCCTAACGTCTTCAATACTTGTTTACATACTTTATATGATTCTGGATGAATCGCTGTTTTATCTAATAGTTCTTTTCCATTTTCAATACGTAAGAACCCTGCTGCTTGCTCATATGATTTCGCTCCTATTTTAGGAATCTTCAATATTTGTTTACGAGATTCAATAAGACCGTTTTCTTCTCTATAAGTAACGATACTGTTTGCCATACTTGCATTTAACCCTGCTACATTTTTAAGTAACGCACTACTTGCCGTATTAATATTCACTCCTACTAAGTTTACACTCTTTTCAACAACAAAACCTAATCTTTCTTTTAACCTTGATTGCGGTAAATCATGTTGGTATTGTCCGACTCCGATTGATTGAGGATCAATTTTAATTAATTCTGATAATGGATCTAACAATCGTCTAGCAATTGAGATTGCACTTCTTTGTTCAACTGGTAAGTTTGGAAATTCTGCAATTGCTAATTTAGAAGCACTGTATACACTAGCTCCTGCTTCTGACACTATTGTATACGCAATATCCAATGTGTTGTCTTTAATTAATTGTGCAACAAACTGTTCACTTTCTCTACTTGCTGTACCATTCCCAATCGCAATTAATTCTATTTTATATTGTTTAATCAACATTAATAGTTTTTGTTTTGATTGTTCTAATTTCGCATTCGGTTGATGTGGGTATATCACATCAATTGCGATATTTTTCCCTTGTTCATCAATGACTGCTAACTTACATCCAGTACGAAATGCTGGATCAAATCCTAAAATTACTTTCCCACGCATCGGTGCTTGTAGTAATAAATTTTCTAAGTTCATAGAAAATATTTCAATTGAATTTTCTTGGGCTTTATCACTTAGTTCACTACGTACCATACGTTCTACACTAGTATAAGCCAAACGTTTCAATCCATCTTGGATTGCTGCTTCTACATATTTAGCACATGCGCTAGTTTCAAACTTAACATATCTTCTTTTTACCCAATTGAATAAGTATTCCTCATTGAATTGAATTCCTGCTGTAATTATTTTTTCTTTTTCTGCACGATCAATCGCCATAACACGATGTGGTGCTAAGGTATCTACCTTTTCTTCATAGGCATAATACATACGGTAGACTTTAGCATCATCTGTATGATTCTTTTTAGCGCTTGTTTTCAGTTTTCCAAAATGTAGCATCGTATCATAAATTTTATTTCTCACTGTTTGGTCTTCACTAATTATTTCCGCAATAATATCTTGGGCTTTAAGCAGTGCATCATCACTACTTACTACTTCCTCATTTATGTACATACTTGCGTCTTCATTCCAGTTTCTAGGAAAGCTTAGTAATAGATCCGCTAGTGGTTGCAATCCTTGAGCAATCGCTATTTTAGCTCTTGTTTTTTTCTTTAATTTATAAGGACGATAAATATCTTCTATTTGTACAAGTTTTGTACATGCATTTACTTGTGCAACTATTTCATCACTTATTTTACCTTGTGTTTCAATTAAGCGAATCACATCTTCTTTACGTTTCTTTAAATTTACTCCATACTCATAGGCTTCGTGAATAACGCGTATTTGTTCTTCATCTAATCCCTTTGTCATTTCTTTACGATAACGTGCAATAAAAGGTACTGTTGCTCCCTCTTCTAATAAATTTAGCGTATTTTTAATTTGACTTGATTCGACTTTTAAATCTTGTGCAATCTTATTAATGATTTGAATTTCCATTTGTTCTCCTAAAATTGGAATACAATTCCAATTATCATAGCTATTGCTATATATACTATTTGATGATGTTTATACTTTCTTATAAAGAATGTCATACCTATAAATAATAGCATTTCTTTCCATAAGAATAAATCATTAAGCTTTCCACTTTCTAAAAAAGAAGCGTGATCACATACGGAAGAAAGAAAAATAGTAAGCACTGCACTTACTATAAATCCAACCACACATGGTCTTAGTAATGCAAATATTTTCAATATATAGACATTGTTTTTGAACTTATCCAATACTTTAGATATGCTTATTATAATAATTAAACTAGGTACTACAAGCGCAACTGTTGCGAATATTCCACCAACGATACCGTGTACACTATAGCCGACATACGTTGCCATATTAATACCTAATGGGCCTGGTGTGCACTGAGAAATAGCAATCATATTACCTAAGTCATCGATACTAAACCAAGCTAATCGCTCACTCATATCATATAAAAAAGGAATCGTTGCTGGACCTCCGCCAATCGCAAATAATCCTATTTTCGCGAATTCAAATGCGAGTTGTAAGAGCAGCATCATAGGTGATATCTCTCTTTTTTCACTAGAATGATCGCAAACAGGATAATACTAATCACAATGGCTATCAATGATACGTGAAAAAAACTAATTAAAATAAAACACATCAAACAAGCAATTAATCCTTTGGTATCTTTTATTCCTTGCTTTCCTAAGCGTAATACAGACTGAAATAATAGAGCACAAACTGCTACTCTAATACCTGCAAATGCACTTTGGACAATATCTAAATGCATATAGGATTCTAATGCAATCGCAATGCTAAGGATAATTAATATACTTGGGGTAATCATACCTAATGTAGAAGCTATTGCACCTCTTGTTTTCTTCTGCTTATATCCGATAAAGGTTGCTACATTAATCGCAATAATACCCGGGGTACATTGTCCCATGGCATAATAATCAAGTAGTTGTTCCTTAGTTACCCAGTGTTGTTTATGAATAATTTCACTTTCTAACATTGGTAGCATCGTTAATCCACCACCGAATGTGAATATACCTATTTTGAAAAAACTTTTAAATAATACATAATAATCATTCATAAAAGCCTCCTATTCAAGCAAGTATTATACCATTTTATACTGTGTATTTCACTATAAAAAACTAGAGATACCTCTAGCTTTTTATTATCTTGATTTCATTTTCTAACATTGATAGCGTCTGTATGGTAGGTCTAACAAGTGTTGAACTAATATGATTTACAATATTCATTGATAACGTATAATGCAACATTTGTTCAAGAGTTAACTCCTTGTTTGCACTCTGTGCTAATGCACATAAGGCATACGATTTCTGCGTAGTTTCTTCAATCTCAAACGCATGATAAGATGCCTCTATGGATTCAATACCCTTAAAGGCTTCCATTCTGTTTTCACTTACAACAAGCACAATCGTTTCTGCATAATTTGAAAAATATAGCTTTATATATTCTGCATAAGTATTATATTTTCTATTGTTTACGAGTGCATGCTCTTCAATCATTCGTGTATTTACTAATAGTATTTTAGCAGGATGTGCTTTTAAACAATCTAAATACATCGTATCTGCATAAATGATTGTTTGTATTGCTTTATTACTAAGCGATTCAAGAATAAACTGAAATGAATCTGTACTGATATACTCTTGTGTACACTCAAACACCAATATATCGTTTCGCTTAAGTCGCCCTTCCATAGAGTTCAAAAATATCTTAATATAACTATCATTTATTTGTATTGGTGGTTCATCTATAATACTAATATCATTTTGAGATACAAATGTATTTCTTGTCATATAAGGAATGTTTGTTTCAAAACAAGAATATGCTAATTGTTTCTTTTTCGCTTCTTTTTCTAATAAGTATGCCAATTTAGAATTGCATAAATAAAAGGAATAGTTTTCCTCTTCAAACGAACTTAATAATTGGGCTACTTCAAACCCTGTACTTTGAATCGTTTGTCTGGTACGCAGTGGTGTGAAACTTATTTCATCTCGTTCTCCTGTTACTGTTTTATTTATTTTAGTATTCATTGCTAATATATTTATCATTATTTTCTCCGTCTAGTATCTTCAATGTATTTTCTATCATGTGTATTATATCACTTGGTAATAGACTATACACACTTTTTTCATTTAATAATTGATCCGCACTATAGGCATGTAAGAACACCCCTAATATACTAGCTGCTAGTGGTTGTTTATGTTGGGCAAGCAATCCTGTAATAATACCTGCCAACACATCCCCGCTACCTCCTACTGATAATCCATTATTACCATACGTGTTTATGTACACTTGATCTTGATAGGCAATGATTGTAGTACTACTTTTTAATACCAACACGATATTACGATGTGTTAGACAAAATTCTTGAGCAAGTGCGAGAGAATTGTTCATCACTTCACTTACTGGTTTATTAATCAAGGTAGCAAATTCTTTTATATGTGGGGTAATTATTAGTTGTGCTTGTGGATGTATCAAATGCATCCTATCTTTTATAAAATACAGGGCATCTGCATCTAAAACAGTGAGGATTGGTTTATTTAATATTTCTTCAACTACCTTAGCAGTGTATGCTTTTCTTCCTAATCCACAACCTATTAATGTACATGTATACGATTCTATCTGTGAAAGTTGTGGGATACATGCTTCATGGATATACCCGTCTTTATCTTGTAAGGGAATACTCATTGCTTCAAGTACATGATGATGAAATGTATCATTGATACAAGTGGGAACTGCACACGTCAATAATCCACAGCCAGATTTCAATGCACTTAGACTTGCCATGCATATAGCTCCACTCATTGTTTCACTTCCACCAATACACAATACTTTTCCATACGTTCCTTTATGTGCCGTAGCGTTGCGTGGAGGTAAATACTGATACATATTTTCTTTTGCCATTAAGTGAATATTACTCTTGGTGTTATCGATACATTGTTGAGGTATAAAGATATCACATACACTGATTTGTCCACTACGAACTCTTCCTTCTCCTAGATACAAACCAACTTTAGGCACTTGTATCGTATAGGTTTGCGTTGCTTTCACTGCACATCCTAATATGTTACCTGTATCTGCACAAACTCCACTTGGGATATCAATGCTAAAAACTTTTTTGTTCATAGTATTCATTTGTTTAATTAGAGAAGCATACGGATCTTGGATCACTCTTGATAATCCAATCCCAAACATTGCATCAACAATAATGTCATGCGTTTCACTTAGTTCTTCTATTGGTATTTCTAGGTTCTTACATATGGTATAGTACACTTCACAATCGTTACTACATGTTTGTTTATCTCCTACTAATTGTATGCTTACTTTATAATTATGTTGGTATAGTAAGCGTGCTAATGCAAAACCATCTCCCCCGTTATTTCCAGTTCCACACAGAATATGAATTCTTTGATTCTGATGTATACGCTTAATAAGTTGATTGAAAATAGCGAATGCTGCATGTTCCATCAATAATAAACTAGGAATTCCATATTGTGTTATCGCAGCTGTATCCGCACTTTTCATTTGTTTACTAGTAAATAGTTTCATTGTTCCACCTCTTCATTATCTTAATTATAAACTATATTTGTGTCTTTTGCTTATACTAATTTAATGGAAACAACTATATCGTTTCATTGTTTTCATAAATTATACATTTTTTTACATCAATCATTGACTTTCTTTTCCATAGAGCGTAAACTAACACTAAACCAGTGATTAGGAGATAACACTTACATAAGCGCTTATAGAGAGTTGACCAAAGGTGGAAGGTCGATAGAGATGCTAGTTAGTAAATGGACCTATGAGGGCGATAAGAAAACTTTTACAGTGAGTATTAAAGACGTTTACCAGCGTTAACAGGTTGAAAATGTGATAGCATTTTAAAACGAACTAATTTTATTAGTTCATCAAGGTGGCACACGTGTAATTACTACACTTGTCCTTGGTTCAATTAATTTTGAACATGGACAAGTGTTTTTTTATATTATTTAGTTCATCGCTATCACATACATGACATCAAGGGGGAAACTAAAATGAAAAAAGTATTTATGTTATGTATGAGTTTATGTATGACACTTACGCTAGCTGCGTGTAGTGGTGGTAGTGAAAGTACTGATGACAAGGTTAAGATTGGAATTGTTACCCTAATGGAACACAATTCATTGAATACGATATATGATTCTATTGTTGAACAATTGGAAAAAGAAGGTTATGTCGATGGAGAAAACACAACGCTTTACTTCCAAAATGCAAATAATGATTATAGTGTATTACCAACAATATTCGAACAAATGAAAAACGATGACGTAGACGTAGTGATTGCCATTACTACTCCCGTTGCTACAGCAGCAGCGAGTATTGCTACTGATATTCCTATAGTATTCAGTGCAGTGAGTGATCCTATTGGAGCTAAA
Source organism: uncultured Erysipelotrichaceae bacterium (assembly GCA_947036815.1). Classification (GTDB taxonomy): domain Bacteria; phylum Bacillota_I; class Bacilli_A; order Erysipelotrichales; family Erysipelotrichaceae; genus CAMQRS01. Next base: position 1,025 of record CAMQRS010000043.1, on the reverse strand, counting down.
TTAGTAGAAGCACTAGATAAAACAACGTACAACATTACTGGAACAAGTGATGAAGTACAAGTGGATTTAATTTTAGATTTAGCAATTGAGTTATTTCCAACTACGAAAACTATCGGATACTTATATAACTCTGGAGAAGCTAACTCTGTATCAAATCTAGTAAAGGTACAGGATTATGTTGATAAAAACGGATATACTTTAAATGCTAAGAGCGTTACAAATGCAAGTGAAATACAAACTGCGATGAATGCTTTAGTAAAAGATTGTGATTTCATCTTCTCAGCAACAGATAACACGGTAGCTAGCGCAATGAGTCAAGTATCTGCGATTGCTAACGAAGCCAACGTACCTTTCTTTGCAGGAGCGGATTCAATGGTTGAAGATGGGGCATTCGCCACATTCGGAATTCGATACGAAGATTTAGGTATTGAATCTGCAAATATTGCGATTTCAATTATAGAAGGTACCCTAGTTGAAGATATTCCAGTAAAAATATTTAACGAAGATTTGAAAGTTTTTGTAAATCAAGCAACAGCAGACGCTATTGGATTCACAAATATGAAACAAATCACATCAAACTATGACACTAGTATTATAGAAGAATAAAAAAGGAGAATTTGTATGAACATGATTATATCCGCAATGGAAATAGGGCTAATCTTATCGATTATGTCCTTAGGTATCTTTATTACCTTCAATATATTAAACTTCCCCGATCTAACGGTCGATGGAAGTTTCACTTTAGGTGCTGTCGTCAGTGCTGTATTCGCTTCACAAGGTCATCCAATAATAGGTATCTTGTTTGCAACCTTAGCTGGGGCAGGAGCAGGTATTGTTACTGGTGTGCTACACACCAAAATGAAGGTACAATACATTTTAGCAGGAATCCTAACAATGACAGGGTTATATTCAATTAACTTGAAAATTGCTGGTGGATCTCCAAATATCTCTCTGTATGGTGAAGAAACAATCTTTACATTATTTAATAACTTACTGATTAGTTTAGGTATCCACACCGATTACTA
>CAMQRS010000042.1 GCA_947036815.1 uncultured Erysipelotrichaceae bacterium | reverse complement strand
TGAATCTAAAAGTCTAATACCACGCGCATAGCACGTGGTATATCTTACGATAAAATAAAGCAAAATTGCATTTCGCTTTATTATTTCTATTATAATGTATATTCTCTTTCGATTGATTTAATTTTTTATGATAACATAGGCATTCATTATAAAAAACTACCTACGCTTTTTACAACATTAAAAATAATAAGTAATACATTTTTGTGAGTATTTTTAGTTATTACCACTAGAACTATACCAATTCGGAACGATAGTTTGAAAGTTATCATACCAAGAAAGTACATCTTGTGATTGGTTGATCATTACAGCAAGATCAGTTTCACCAAAATCAATAGCCCAATAAATGGAAGATAAAGTATTGCTACAAATATAATAAGCAAGGCATTTCCAAAACATAACATCTGGTGTTTTCTTAAAATATCCATTAATCATTCCACTTGCAAATAATGGTGATAATTGAGCACACCATACAATACGATTAAACTCTTCCCATGGGTCTCCAAAATCATATCTATCAAAGTCTATGATAATAAGTTTGTTATTTTTAATCATCATATTCCCTGTATGGTAATCGCCATGTTGAAAAGATTGAGGTCTATTTTTTATCACATCACGATTATTTAATAAATAGGTAATGATATGTTCATCACCCTCAAATCTATATCCACACTCTTGATATTTTTTTATCTTAATATCTGTTTTCTTATTAAAATGAATTTCCCATTCTTCCTGAGTTTCAGGGGCTGGAATAGAATGAATTTTTTTCAATTCCATACCAGAGGTATAGCCTAGCTCGTATTGTTCTTCTTCTGACAATAGTGGAATCGCATCTTCTGCGTCCTTCCCATTAATCCAAGTGTATAAAGCATATACACCTTCACTACAAGACTTATATTCTAGTGGCTTACATATTGGTAACTCAAGACATGTGGCTTTTTCTAAAATATTAAATAAAGTTTCTATTCTCTCTATTTTATCATTCGATGATATTCTTAATAGATATTCTTTCTTGTCCTTTGAAATAACACGATACTTTTTATCATGAGACCAACCTTTCAAAATTGGTTCATAACTAGTTAATTCATCTAGTACCATCTCCTTCACCTCTCTTTCTAACTTCATCAATCAAAGTTTCATTTATTATTTATGATTATATTTTCTAAGGATACTATATATAATCTTCTATTTTAGATTGTTGAACGACTTTATTTCCTAACAATGTGATTGCCTTTCTAGGACAATGAGCTATACAGCGATAACATTTGGTACATTTATCTAATGCCTGTGCTTTATCATTCAATAAGACAAGATTTTTAGTAGGACATAGCCCTATACACATACCACATCCAATACAATGATCTGCATTAATTTTTAGTTTGTCACTGTAATGTTTAGTTTTATTATAAAACCATAAGCGTTGTCCAAATAGACCAATCAACTGTGCAATATATCCTAGTCCATCTCTTGATGGTGTATTATTTTTAAGCTTTGTTACTGCATTATTTATTTGTATCGTTGCATTTTGTACAAGTATTTTATTATCATGGACATTTTTTTTAAGTATCTTTACATCTTTGATACAATCAGGCATCTTCAGATGTAATCCACCGATAATACAAGCACCATATTGCTTAAACAATCTGGCAGAACACCCTGATCCATCACCACTGAATAGTCCCATCGTTACGATAATATATATTTTCTTTTTGTTCCAAATACTAGCGTTATCTTTGATAAAATCATTTACTAATTTGGGAAGATTGCTCCAATAAATTGGATAAGCAAATACAATCTCTTCGTGTTGTCTTATCATATCAACAATACTTTCATGCTCTATAGATTCAACGATTGATCCTTCTTCATACGTATCACAAAATTGTTTACAGCAGTATTTGGTATTCCCTGTTCCACTAAAATATACACCTAGCATTGTGTGCACCTTTCGAACTTAATCATCATAGTTCAAACCCCATTTCTATTCGTATATGGTGATTGTCTATATCGAAATTGGTGTAGGAACAAGTATCAAAGCCAATTACTTTAAACCCTTTATGTAAGTAAAATCCAATTGCTGCTACATTACAACTTTGAGTTTCTAAAATAACCATTCTAGCTTTTTGTTTCTGTGCAAAAGAGCACATATGCTCCATTAATAATGCCCCTACTTGACAGTTTCTGTATTCTTCAAATACTAAAACATTACTTATTCTGAATCGATTGTTCCAAGTTTCCATACTACCTTCAATAAATCCAACCATGATATTTTGCTTAAACGCACCAAACAATACTGGTTTTTCTAACCAATCGCCTACTAGTTCATCTTCAAAACTTTTTATTTTTACTCCTTCATATTCTTTTAATATAAATTGAAATGATAGGGGTGATGGTATTAAAGCATAATACCCCGTAGTTTCATACTTGAATATATACTTTTTTTCTTTATACTCATGCAAATCTAGTGGTCTTATTTCTATCATATATTTTCCTCCTAGATTAGTAAACTTAACGTATAATTATGCTTTGTACTTAAATTAACATACGAATTAAAAAAAGACAAGATTTAATAGTGTTTTTGAAATATAGGAAGATAAGCTAAAGATTAAAAGATAATTACTAAATAAATGTTTTATCAATCCTTATTACTCCCCAGTATAATAATCTACTTCTTCATCATTTAGATAAAATGTAGCTGATTCATTATGTGTAATTATTCCAATTTTATTTGAATCTGGATAATGCACTGTATCTGGCGAATTTGTGGTAGCCACATCTAAATAACGTAATATTTGATTATTTGAAATATTTGTTAGCTTATGGCTACTATGAGCACCTGGAGGACAAACAATAACATCTCCTTTGGTAACTATAATTTTATCTGTATTCGTTCTTAACACCCCTTCGCCTTCTATGATATAAAATAACTCTGTATTTTTCTCGTGGTAATGGAATGGATAGGTTGATTTGTTTGGCAAGACTTCGTAAAAAGCTGCATAACATTGGCTAAATTCACTTCTATTCGTTATTTCCTGCTTATAATATTCATAAGAAGGATTTACATTCTTATGTTTTCTAGCTATCTTATCACTATTTAAAACTAATATATTTTTCATATGTTATTACTCCTTATATATATAATATATTTTTGTTAGATAATAGTAAATCGTTTCTTTAATTGAAGCAACGATTGTGTTAGGAAAATTGTATTTAAGCTAGCATATTTTCATACTTACTTACATGCAATTGTTATTTCAGTAATATATTCAGATATATTCGTAATTGTAATTTCGTTAATCCCTCTTTCAAATGCATATTCTCCTAATTCAATTTGATTCGTTTTTGCATATGCTAACATTCGTTTATATAGAACAGGTATTTTATTCCAATCTCCTATAGAAAATCCTCTAAGGTACTTCCCTTTAGGCTTCACATATAACTGCTTTCTATTGTTGTTTACTTCTGTAAATAATCCATCATAACTAGAAAAATCACTTCTTTTTAACTTATCTAATGAGATAAAACTTCCGCATGATAATGTAAATGAAGAATACTCTTTAGATAACCTTAGATGATCTAACACGATTGGTACTTCCTTGATATCATCCAAATTCTCAAATCCACCATCCAACTTAGACATAAACAAATGCATTTCTTCTAATTCAATAATATCTATTTGTCCATCTCTAACATGTTGTGATAAGCATAGTAACTCATTCTTCTTTTGGAGCATTTTCTTAAGGGTGGATAGTTTCTTCATTGTCTTCTCAATATCCTTTATTTTAGTATTTGAAAGAGCGATGAATGAAGAAATTGAAGGGTTCTCTAATTGTTCTTGTATTTCTGCAATGCTCATGCCAATTTCTCGATATGCTAAGATTGTTTCTAATTTCATACTTTGATTATATGTATAATAGCGATAGCCATTTTCTCCTACATAACTTGGTCGAAATAATTGGATCTCATCATAATAATGGAGTGTTCGCTTATTTATATTATGTATCTTTGCAAATTCACCTAATGTAAAATATATATTATTTTGATTCATAATTTCTCCCTTGACATTACAGTTACTGTAAGCCTTATAGTGTCATTGTAGCATAACATATAAATGCAAACAAGGAGATAACAAATGCAACAAATAACATATAGAGAATATAAAAAAGAGGATGATATATACTTAGAAAAAATCATATGTGATACATGGGAGTTCAATACATTTTGTAGTAGCTATATTGCTGAAAAACTATCAAAAATATATTTATACGGTTGCCTTAATTCACAATCTTATACACAAGTAGCTATATTGGACGAACAGCCAATGGGAATCATTATGTGTGCAAATAAGCAAAAAGTGAAATCAAAATTATCTATAAAAATAATACTGCTTAAACAATTATTTTTTCTATTATCAAAAAAAGAAGGTCGAATAATAAGCAAAGCCTTTCAAGCAATTGAACGCATAGATAATGATTTATTAAAGTCAGTACCTAGTGTATACCAAGGAGAGCTTGTGTTTTTTGCTGTAAATAATAAATTTAGAGAATTAGGCATAGGTAATACTTTATTTAATAAAGCTCTTACTTATATGGATAATCAAGGAATTGATACTTTTTATTTATTTACTGACAGCAGTTGTAATTACCACTTTTATGATAGACAAGGAATGAACCGAATTGCAGAAAAAACATATTCTGTACCAATACAAGTAAACAATGAGATGAAATTTTATCTGTATGAATATAGAGGAGAAACAAATGGTAAGTAGAATATATCAAGATAATATAACCTTTAAAGCACTTCTTGTATTTACTATTCCCACCATGTTGATGGTATTAATCCAGTCTTCCTATTCCATGATTGATGGCATCTTTATTTCTAATGTTTTAGGTGATAATGCCCTTTCTTCTCTCACTCTCATATCTCCTTATTTTAATGTTTATATGGCAATCGCTACTATGTTTTCTGCTGGTGGTAGTGCTATTGTCATGAAAAAAATGGGAGAAGGCAAGCAAACTGAAGCGAAACAAAATTTCACAATGCTAATTCTTACAACAATGGTCGTCGGTGTGATTCTTACGCTCTTAAGTATGGCTTTAGCAGATGAACTTGTCTCTGTCTTCGATACTTCAGTATCTATTCAGAATGCGGCACAAAAATACCTATTCGCATTTAGTTTCTTTATCATACCACAACTCTTATTTTCAAGTTTACAAGTATATACCATTGCACAAGGAAATACAAAACTAGCAATGATAAGTTGTATCTTCGGTGGTGTTTTCAACATTGTTTTTGATTACCTTTTGATTTATCAATGGAACCTAGGCATGGTAGGTGCTGCAATAGCAAGTGGATTGGGTATCCTTATGCCTTGCTTAATCCTTGCTAGAAAGTTTATGTTAACAACAAATATGCTTCACTTTGTTGTTCCCAAGTTTCATATTAAAGTGCTAATGCAATCTATTACAAATGGGTTTTCTGAGTTTACTTCCTACTTAGTGAGTGGTGTTGTCATGATGTTATTTAACACACAAATGCTTCAAATAGGTGGTGCTAGTGCAGTTGCTGCAAGTACAATTACTTTTTATGTCTTTGGTTTAATGAGTGCATTATATATGGGTTATATGCTTGGAATATCCCCTTTATTAAGTTATTTTTACGGATCAACAGAAAAAGATAAATTAAAAAAAATACGTATGATAAGTTTTCAATTCATCGGAATAGTCGCACTAATTTCAACCACGTTCTCCATACTTGGATCAGAAGTGTTAGTCTCTATCTTTACCACTCCAGATAGTAGTGCTTACACTCTTTCGATAGCTGGGAATAAGTTATTTTCTTTAGCCTTATTATTTGTTGGTTTTAATACTTTTTCAAGTATGTTATTTACTTCCTTATCCAATGGTAAAATATCAGCTATCATCTCAATTTCACGTACTTTTATTTTTCTCACAAGTGCAATAATCCTATTGCCTCATGTATTAGGAATAAATGGTTTATGGCTTGCAGTTCCTATCTCTGAATTCTTAGCCCTAATACTATCCACATACTTTATTATTAAATATCAATCTACGTATGCATATTAATCCCTATACTAAATTCAAAAAAGAGTAAGACATGAAGTCTTACTCTTTCTTTCATAGAATATTTAGAAATAAATACTGTATTATTTAATATTTATATCTGCTCTTGATTTTCTTAAAAACAAAACAAAAGCAAGCATTGATAATCCCATAAACAAAAGTAATTGCACTTGTTTTGTTGTATCTCCTGTGTCCGGTGCTTCAACTTCTGATTTCTCTACTGGTTTCAATTTATCTGCTTCAATATCTTCTTGAGAAATTGGAGTAACTTCAAATTGAGAAAATTGTGTAACTGTTAACTCCATATATTTTCCATCAGTATCGCTAAGTACTTTTTCATAAAATACTTCATACCCACTACCATCAGCATAGAAATGAACTATTTTGGCCATTTCTTCAGAGAAAGATTCATTCAAATAAATTTTCATTGTGATTGGATTTTGTAATTGATCATTATCTATCATTGTAGCAGTATTTCCTACTATCATCTGCGGTTTAATATCTAATACAATTATATCTTTTTCATTTACTGGGTTAAGTTGTTTAACGATAATTTCTACTACTGTATCTAATCCAATATCTTTACCTCCAAAGATTGAAAGTGCTAATCCTTGTACTTCTACAGGAAGATTTGGAATCTGTAATTGTTTCTTAACTTTTGAACTTACAATAGGCGCTGATTCTACTACTTCTAAATTATCATTAGCTGCGACAAATGCTTTATCTAATTGATTAATATTTTTAATAAACGCTTCATCATTCTTAACGTCTTCTTTATCAACTTTTTTAATTGCATCCATTGCTGCATCTATCTTATTATTAATGTCTTCTTTTTCATCTGGAGTTAACGGAGTTCCGTCTTCAATAACTGGAAGATCTCCTACTATATCATCTACTTCGTCTGATACTTCTGCATTTAATTCTTCTTTTGTTTTAATATTTGCTGCTGCTTTAAACACTGTTGCAAGATCGTATTGATTTACTAATTCAATATCTTTAAGTGAATTTATTTCTGCTTTAGCACTTGTGAACACTACTTTTAGTTCTGTCCATTGTAACATTCTATAATCTTCTATTTTATATTTATTTTCTTCTGCCGTTATTTCAGCTAATTTAGCATTCTTAGCATCATTTAATCCTTGCTCTTTAGTAATTACAGTATACATACCGTTACTTTTAACAAGCGTATATTCTGGTGATAACAATGCTGTAACATCCGTACTAAACATTCCACCTGTAATATCAATATTTACATGTTCATTTGGGTTCACAACTTTAACAGGTGCAAAATATGAACCACTTTCAATATTTACACTTGTTGTTCCTGTTGATGAATCTGCTTGTTCCGTTCCATATACACGAACCGCTGATTCACTTGCTTTAATTGTTGTATTTTTAATAGTAACTTCATTTGTTCCTGCTGGACTATAGTATCTATCTACATGTACACCAATAGTTCCTGTTGAAAAGTCACATTGATCAATCACTACGTTTGCGTTAATAAATACTTCTACCGCAGATGTATCCCAGGCTTCATAAGAACTTACTGTTGACTGAATTGTTGTATTGTAAATTACACCTTCTACAAGAGTAGTTCCTAGTCCTGCTAAGATTCCTTTTGTAAGAGTTGTTGTTTCTAATGTAGGTGTTGCATCTATTTTAGAATTTGAAACATTAAAACTTCCAGAACGGATATCTAATGCTGATCTATTGAATTTACTGAAATTCACATTATCCACATTTACATTCACATCAGTTTTTCCACTATTTACTTTTATAATTCCTAATCCTGATTGTGTTCCAGTTTCATTTCCGAATTCACTCATACTTAAATTTGTGAATTCCACTGTCCCATTTGTAACTTCGAATCCATTATTTTTTTTTGTAGAATCTCCTTTTATAACTGTTGATTCTCCTTGACCAGTAATTGTTAAATCTTTATCAATGATTACTGTATTTGCTACATCGTGTGTTCCACTTGATAAAACAATCGTATCCCCTTCAACTGCATTTGCAACAGATTCAGAAACAGTTTTATAACAATTAGTTTCTTCTTCTATTACGCCGTTAGGTTTTACATATGTGAATGCATAATAATTAATTCCTTTTGCATCAGTAAAAGAATATGCTCCTGATGTATCTACATATATTGTATTTTCAGGTGCAAAGTAAGATCTTACTTTTGTTTCAAAATTTTGATCAAAATCATTATTTGCTAACACAGTTTCTGGATTAGGTCCATATGCTCCACTTCCATCATACTGGAAGTATCTATCATAAGAAGATCCTATGTTAACTCCAACTTCACATCCTTTAAATGTATTATTTTCTATTGTTGCATTTGCTCCTTCTGTAAGCAAAATTCCAGTCGAAGTCCAACTATCATGAGAACTTACTGTATTAATAATTTGGTTATCACTAATCGTTCCGTTTGTTGATGCTCCTGAAAATTGAATTCCATTTGGAGTTTTACCTGCTACATCAGTAACATTAGAAATGATTTTATTGTTTGTAATGTTAGAAGTTCCACCATATACAACAATTGCACCTTTTCCATAGTCTTCAATCGTACAGTCTGTCATCGTAAATGCTAGATCTGTTGCTTTTGCTTTTCCAGATTCACGCACACTAACTTGTATTACGATTCCTCCTGCTTGAGCTCCACCAAAGTCTTCAAATTTAATTCCTTCAATTGACACTGACTCATCTTCATTCGCTGTATTCACAATGAATGCACCATGATCTTTATTAGAAGTCCCGAGGAATGTCGTTTTGTCGTCTCCTGCACCTATAATTTCTACTGAATCTGTAATTGTAACTACCTTATTCATTGTTAGTGTTCCTTCACTAATCGTGATTGTTTCTTTGATATTTGTGGTAGCGTTCGCTGCACTAACTGCACCATCAATCGTATCATACGTTGTATCCCCAATCGAGATGGTAGCAATCCCCTCACTAGCATCTACTGGTATCACTACTAATTGTAATAATAATGTAGCCGACATAATACTTGCTATAAATTTTCTATTTATTTTAAACATACTATTCCTCCTTGATTTTTCAAATCTTTTACCTCTTATTCTAGTCAATAACTGAATGAATTCCGAATTTTTATACGCATTTAATTTTCATTCAATTCACTTCATGTTCAATCACTTAACTTCAAGCGACAAAAAAAAACCTGTGTATCTTAACTCCAAAAATAAAAAACTCGTATGTAAAACTATACACCTTTTATCAAAAATAAACAATCCTTATTATCGTATTTCAATTCCAATATATATAATATAAACATATATTTTAACTTTTTATGCTTAACAGTTCTCGTATCGCGTGGAACTTTTCAACGTTCTATATTTGATCCAATTTAGTTTATATACTTGATGTATAGAAAGACTTTTGAACTCTTCAAATCTAATAAAAAAAAACTCAAGTTTTAACTTGAATCTTTCTTACTCTCTAATTTATATAATATAAGTAGTCCTATATCTACTATTAAATTCAACCAAAGTAACTATGTAAACTGGTAAAGCTAGGCGTACTCATACATCACAACTCATGTGTAAGTTCTCTTGCCTTATCTTTTGCTTGCGCTAGAATTTCTTCTCCTTTTGGTGTTATAGAATAATATTTTCTAACTTTTCCCTCTACATTCTTGCTTTCCATCGTTAATACTTCTGATTTCTCAAGATTATGTAGGATAGGATACAGTGTTCCAGGACTTATGTCATATCCGTGCGACTTTAATTCATCAATCATAAATGATCCAAATATAGGTTCTTTTTTTGCATGGTGTAAAATGTGAATTTGAATAAATCCTAAAAATAGTTTTCTTAATATTGGGTCTTGCATTTCAATTTTCCTCATGGTACGATATTTAATATCGAAACTCGATAACGATATTAAATATCGAGATTAGTTATTATTAGTGTACGCTATATCGTATTATAATTCAAGGAGAAAACATGTTCAAAACAAAAAACTTAGAATTCAAATATTTTTTAAAGTATGAGGATATCCATATCTTATGTGAAGCAGTGAATTTTATAAAAGGACCTAGTGGCAGTGGAAAAAGTACATTGCTTAAATTACTAAACAGAACTGAAGCTTTCTCTGCTGGTGACATACTATATAAAGATAAATTAATCTCTGAATACGAGAGTATCTCACTAAGAAAAAATGTGAAGTTAATTTCTCAAGTTCCATTCTTATTTTCTGGTACAATCAAAGATAATTTCAAGATATTTCATGAATATTGTGACTATAAAGTACAATTAAATGATCAAATCATGAATGACTATTTGAGTATATCAGAAGCTAACCTTGAGCTTAATACATGTTGTGACAAGTTGTCTGGTGGAGAGAAACAAAGGGTTTATATTGCGATATGTTTATCGATGGAATCTGAAGTAATTATGCTTGATGAACCAACCTCAGCATTGGATTTCGTATTGGCTCATAAAGTACTGGAAAACATAATACAGTATATAAAAACAAATCATAAAACAGTAATTGTAATTAGTCATGACAATACATTAATAGATAAATATGCAGAGCACATCATCCACTTGAAAGGAAATATAGTTCATGAATAATGCAGTAGAAATTAGCTTAATAAATTTTTTAACTATCTATTTATTATTAGTAATTGTTGGAATCATAATGAAAGCATGCAAAATAAAACAAACAAATTTACTTTTTATAGCAAGTGTAAGAATGACTTTTCAATTAGTTATCGCCGGTTACGTCTTAATGTATTTACTTGAAAATCCATCTCCTATATCAATAATATTATATGTACTGATTATGTCACTCTTCGCAATTCATCGTATACTTGCTATTAATAAAGGTTTAAACAAACAATTTAAATGTATTATCGCACTATCTATTATGACTTCAAGCATCACCATCATTATGTTCTTTGTTATGGTAGTAATAAACCAAAGTATATTTAATCCTCAATATACCATCCCTATTAGTGGGATGATCCTAGGTAATGCAATGACTGGTATATCGCTTGGAGTACAAGCATTTACATCAAAAATAAAAGACTCCAAATTACAAATTGAAGTCTTATTAAATCAAGGAGCTACTCCAAAAAACATTCTGTTACCAATCGTAAATACATCAATTGAAACTGCTTTACTTCCTACAATTAATTCAATGTTAGGAATGGGAATAGTATCGCTTCCTGGTATGATGACAGGGCAAATACTTTCTGGAGAATCTCCTACAACTGCTATTTTATATCAAATTGCCATTACCATTTGTATCGCATCTGTGGTTTGTTTATCTGTATTTTTATCACTCTACTTAGGGTATAAAACATTGTACAATAAGGATAATCAATTTTATATTTAAATTCGTTTGAACTACTTAACTTACATTTATATATTTTACTTAATGATCTATTCAATTCCATATTAATAGATCATTTTTTTTGTCATTCCACCATCTACGATGATATTAGCACCATTAATAAAATCATTTTCTTCATTAGCTAGAAATAAGCATACATTTGAAATATCTCTAGATATTCCTACTCGATTAGAAGGATGTATTGTATGATCTCTTTCTTCTAGGTCTTTCCATGCTCCTGTATATATATGTCCAGGACTTATTGCATTCACTGTAATAGGAGTCCCTATTAATGATACACAAAGCGTATTCGTCAACGATGTAATTCCACCTTTACTCATACCATAAAGTTCCCAATCTACCATGTTTTGATGATATCTAGTAGAAGATAAATTTATAATTCTACCGTATTCTTCCCCTTTATTTAACGCAATAAATTCTTTACAACAAATAAATGCACCGCGTAAATTTGTGTCAAGAACTGCATCATAATCCTCAAGTGATACATCTGTAATATTTTTAACAAATACAGAAATGGCTCCATTATTAATGAGTACATGAGCATGTTTATATTTAGTTTGTATAAGTGCAAATGCAGCTATTACTTCTATTGGTTTTGATAAGTCTGTTTTTATAAAATCGACTCCCTATTAAGGACAATCAATAATATCCAATACCACCACTTTATAACCCTCACTATTAAACCTTTTTGCCATATCAAGACCGAGTCCTAGTGAACCTCCTGTTATAATACATACTTTCATAAATTTATATCTCCTTTCTGCAAAGTTTTGAAATGAATGTCATCATAGCTTGTACCTATACCCAAGTCAAGCAGGCACCTTACATACCGTAAGTGAAGTAAAGGTAACTAATATAAATGCGAACATATGAGGATATATTATACGTTGTACAAAGGTATCGCTATGCTCCCTTTTCATCTAAAAAAAACCTAATTTTATCCCACTTTTGATACGCTACTACATACAAGTTAGTTACCTGCATTACCATAAGAGTAAACAAGGTACCTCATTGACAAGGAACTATTATTACCTTAATATAATTCTATTATAGTAATTTATACTGTAACAGTAATATAGTTAATAATATGACAAAAATTAATAGGAGGATACTACGGAATATAGGACATTAGGAAGAACTGGCTTACATGTTGGTGAAATTGGGATTGGTGGAGAATGGTTTAATGGACTTTCTGCATTGGAAAGCACACAGTTTATTGATTCAGCTATTGAACACGGAATGAATTTCATTGATGTTTTCATGCCACAAGCCCCGACTAGGGATATTCTTGGAATCGTTTTAGAAGGTAGACGTGATAAGTTTAT
>CAMQRS010000041.1 GCA_947036815.1 uncultured Erysipelotrichaceae bacterium | reverse complement strand
TGTGTGATTACCTGTGTTCATCGTAATATCACTAGATTTAAACCCGTGTTTAATAATTGAAGTTCCATTGTTTATAGAGTGACAACGAGATAAATAACACTAAGTAAAGTTTGTTCATATTTACTTGGTGTCATTTTAAATTTAGTATATATTCTTTTGTTCGAGTAATATTGTGTTAAATAATCATAAATCATTATTTTCATTTCTGCTTTTTCCCTATTCTTGTTAGGTATTATTAATTCGCGTTTTATGGTTCTGTGATAAGATTCAATGACTGCGTTATCTACTGGTGTTCCAGGTGCACTCATAGAATGACGTATATGATTGCTTTCTAATACTGATTGATAATCAAATGAGCAATACTGAGATCCACGATCTGAATGTATGATATTTGGAAGTTTCTTCTTATATTGTATCAATGGGTTTATTACGATTGATTTTTTCATATGTGTATTCACTTCAAAACATTTTGGAATTCTAGTCGTTAAATCGATATAAGTACTTAAATATAATCGTCCATCACTACATGTAATATAAGTAATATCTGTTACCCATACATTATCCATTATTTGTTGATTAAAGTTTCTCTGTAGCAGATTCGCTTTCACAATTGCTTCGATGGGCGTCTGTTTTCCATGATTAGCCCTTCTTTTATGATATCCTTTTGCACACAAGCATAATTCTCTCATCAATCTAGCTACTACTCGTTTATTTGTTTCACTCCCTTCATCATAGAGTTGTAACGCAATACGTGGAGATCCATAACAACCTTTGTGTTCATCAAATACCCGTTGAATTTCTTGTTTTAGAAACTGATGACATATCGTTGTTTTACTATCACCACGTTTCAACCAAGTGTAGTAGCCTTGTCTTGACACAGATAACAACAGACATAATTTAGTAATTGAATACTTTTCACGATGTTTATCAATAAATATAAATCTTACAATTTTTCACGCTTGAAAAACAGAGCGAACTTTTTTAATATCTCAATCTCTTCCTTCAATCTTTTATTTTCTTCTTCTAACGCGTATTGATTAGCTCTATCGGGTAACCTATTTCCCTTACCTGAAAAAACTTTGTTTCCGCAACGATTGAATTCAGATACCCATCTAGAAACGATAGGTTTTGAAATATTGTATGTAGTGGACACAGAAGATACGGATTCTTTTTTATCACGTATTTTCTTAGCAATTTCAATTTTAAATGATTTTTCGTATGTTTTTCTCATATGATATGTATCCTTTCTTGGTATCAATTAAAATGTATCATATCCAAGAAATGATCAAAATAATAAATTCACGCAATAATAAAGTGATAAGCAATTCATTACACGTTATTAATAGATATTTGAATTATATCTTATTAAAAAACTTATATAAATTCTACTCAACTTGTCATTATAATACAAAACCCTATAAGCCTCACACATTGACGTGCCTGACTTATAGGGTTTATTTTATGATTCGTTTTTTATAAGATTTTATATCCCAATTCAACTATTGCTCTTCTTGCAGTAGTTACGATATTTCCATCTCTCTCTACACTTACAGATTTTCTCTCCAAATTGATCTCACAAGAAATCGCAAATGAAGCTAATTCAGTTTTAATCGCATTCGCACAATGCTCACAACTCATATTTTCAATAATAAATATATGTTTCATAATTTTCTCCTTAGAATACTAAGTTTCTAGGCGTTCTTGGGAATGGTTCAACATCTCTAATGTTTTGCATCCCTGATAGATACATCATTAAACGATCGAATCCTAATCCGAATCCTGCGTGCTTACATCCACCATATTTACGTAAATCCATGTACCACTGTAATGATTCAGTTTCTATACCCATTTCATTCATACGGTTTTCTAAAACATCATAACGTTCTTCTCTTTGACTCCCACCTACAAGTTCCCCTACTCCAGGAACTAATAAATCACATGCAGCTACTGTTTTTTGATCATCATTAACACGCATATAGAAAGATTTAATTTCTTTTGGATAATCAGTCAAGAATACTGGTCCATTAATAATTTTTTCACATAAATAACGTTCATGTTCTGAGTTTAAATCCATACCCCAGAATAATTTAGCATTATCAAATTTCACACCTTCTGCTTGTGCTTTTTCTAACTCACTAATTGCTTGTGTATATGTCATACGTTTGAATTCTGAATTACGTACTTTCGTAATTCTATCAATACATTGCTTATCGATTACAGAGTTAAAGAATTTCATTTCTTCGCTTGCATTTTCTAATACATAATCAATACAGAATTTAATCATATCTTCAATTAAATCCATATTGTCATTCAAATCAGCAAAAGCGATCTCTGGTTCAATCATCCAAAATTCACTTGCATGTCTTGATGTATTTGAATTTTCAGCTCTGAATGTAGGTCCGAATGTATATACATCTCTAAACGCCATAGCAAACGCTTCTACATGTAATTGTCCAGAAACAGTTAATGATGCATGTTTTCCAAAGAAATCTTCTTCATGATTTCCATCTGTTCTCGTAGTAACTGTAAATGATTCTCCAGCTCCTTCTGCGTCATTCCCTGTAATTATAGGAGCATGAACATAAACAAACCCTTGGTTTTGGAAAAATTCATGAATTGCCATACTTAATACAGAACGCAATCTAAACGTTGCATAAAACGAGTTAGCACGTACTCTCAAATGAGGGATTTCTCTCATATACTCAAATGAGTGACGCTTTTTTTGAAGTGGGTATGATTCGTCACACGCACCTTCTAAAAAAGATTCGCTTACTTCTATTTCAAACGGTTGTTTCCCATCTGGAGTAATCTTCAATTTTCCAGTAATTTTAATTGCTGAACCTGTCGAAAACTTAGATGTTTCTTCAAAGTTTTCAAGTCCCTCTCGGTATACTAATTGTATATTTCTAAAGTATGAACCATCATTTAATTCTATAAATCCCACTTTACCAGAACATCTATTCGTACGAATCCATCCCTCTAATTGTACATGTTCTAATGTATCTAATTCCATTTGAGAACCACTACAAACTGTTTCGTACAATTCTCTAACTGTCATAAATTCTATCATTTTATTTACCTCCTATTGTTTATTTCTATCCATTGTATTTGTCTCAAATACTATTTCTTGAATACTTGAAACAACGTCTACTGTTTTTATAGTTACTCCTTTAGGAGCTTGTATATGTTTATGTGTAAAATCTATTATTCCTGTGATTCCACAAGAAATTAATTTATCTGCTGTACTTTGCACATTATCTGAAATTGCGAGTATCGCAATTCGACAACCTTTAGGCATTTTATCTTCTAAATCATTAATATCATAAATAGGTACATTGAATCGAATTCCTTGTCTTTCGACATCTTTGTCAAAGGCACATGTGATTTCTCCAACTACGTGATCCCATTTATTATAATTCATCAACGCTCTTCCTAAGTTTCCCGCTCCGACTAATATAATTTTTTCATCAAATTCTAATCCTAATTCTTGATTGAAAATATCGATTAATGTATCAATATCATAACCATATCCTTGTTTTCCTAAATTTCCAAGTAATGAAAAATCTCGTCTTATTGTAGTTGGTTCAATACTTACTACTTCACTCAACTCTTTAGACATAACTCTTACTTTTCCATATTTTTTTAATTTCCTAAGCGCTTTTAAATAAATTGGATATCTATTTAACGTTGCCTTAGGGACTTTTCTTTCACTCATTGTTATCACCGCTATCATTATAGCATATTCATTTCACTTGTGAAATATTTAATTTTTTGAACTTGCTAATTAATCCATCGGAAAATACGATTTAGCACTTACATCAAAAGTTGCTCTTGTTCCATATAGAAATGCATAATATCCTGCACATGCAATCATCGCACCATTATCTGTACAACACCACAAAGGTGGAATTAATAATTCTTCTTTTCGTGGTTCCATTACTTCACTCATCATTTGTCTTAACCTTGAATTGGCAGCAACTCCACCCGCTAATACCACTTGATTTACATCGTAGTTATTTAATGCCAATATCGTTTTACCAACAATTAAATTTAGTGCAGTTTCTTGAAATGATGCGGCTAAACAAGCTGGATCATACGATTCACCACTACGTTTGCGTCGGTCAATGAATTGTAGCACTCCACTCTTTAATCCACTAAAACTTAAATCGTAAATACCTTTTGTCTTAGGAGTAGGAAGCGTGTATATCGCTTCTCCCTCTTTTGCTAAACGATCAATTTGAGGTCCACCAGGATAAGGTAATCCAAGCACTCTACCTACTTTATCATAAGCTTCTCCAATGGCATCATCTTGAGTAGATCCAATAATTTCACTATGATTCGCATCACTCATATACACAAGTTCTGAATGCCCACCACTAACTACTAGTGCCATTACTGGATATTTAATATCTCCGACTAATTCATTTGCTAAAATATGTCCTTTAATATGGTGGACTGGAACCAATGGTTTATCAAATGCCCAAGCTAGCGTCTTAGCTGCTTGCACACCGACATGTAATGAACCTATTAATCCAGGCCCTTGAGTAAACGCAATTGCATCTACATCTTCTATTTTCATATTTGCTTTTTCTAAACATTCTTCAATGACTATCGAAACATTTTCAACATGAATACGACTAGCAACTTCTGGCAATACACCACCAAATTGCTTATGTACATCTATTTGTGTAGCTACTATATTGGAAATTACTTCTTTTCCATTCTTCACTATTGCACAAGCTGTTTCATCACAACTTGATTCAATTCCTAATATATAGATATCTTTCATTTCAATCCTCCAATCGCTTTTCCTAACACAATTGCATCTTCGTTATTGTCACTATAATAACCTTTACGTACATTTAACTTTAAAAAATCGTGTGAAAAGTATAAACGTTGTGCCACAATATTACTTCTTCTTACTTCTAAAAATATAGTTTCGCAATCTTCTTGGATTGCTTGATTTATCATATAATCTAATAACTGATGTGCGTATCCATTACCTTGATACGCTTTCGCTACTGCAATTCGTACAACTTCACAACTATCGAATGTGATCCAATAATCAATATAACCTACTATCTTATTTTCTATTTCTAGTACAGCTAATTTAGCGCACGGGTTATCTTCTAATTCATATAATAGGTGTTCTTGCTTATATACATCACTAAAACATTCGTGCTCAATAGCATCAATGATATCCAAATCATTTATTAACATGGGACGTATCATTTATTTTACCAAGTATGCACTTTCATCTTTTAAGTATTCTGGAATTAGTGTATGTACATGATCAATTTTATGATACTGTGATCTCAACTTCACAAAATTATTTGCGAAATCAATGTTTACTTTTTCTTGTCCTATTA
The DNA here is from genome assembly GCA_947036815.1 of uncultured Erysipelotrichaceae bacterium. Classification (GTDB taxonomy): domain Bacteria; phylum Bacillota_I; class Bacilli_A; order Erysipelotrichales; family Erysipelotrichaceae; genus CAMQRS01. Next base: position 9,237 of record CAMQRS010000041.1, on the reverse strand, counting down.
AATCAATATCACCGATGATATTCGAATCATTTATTTCTTTTATTTCATCAATTGTTTTAATACATTCATTCATACAAATTCCATTCTCATAGCATCCATAATATACTCTATTACTTCTTGCATCTAAAATTACATGCACATTGTTTACTCCTGCATATAATTGCAATGTTGAAATTGTATATAATTCAATTGGTTTCCTAGTACATAATACTTTCGCTATACTCATCGCAATACGAATTCCAGTATAACTACCTGGTCCCTTTGTGATGACCATTTCATCTAAGTCATTAGGAGACCATTGTAAGTCTTCCATTAATTTTAGTAACTCAACAAATATTGTCTCTGATTGTTTTTTCCAAGCCTCACATGCGTATTTTGCTTTTATTTCATTATTTTCTAATAAAACTAAAACTAAATGACGATGAGAGGTATCCATGCATAATGTCTTCATTATAATTCCTCCAATACTTTTTTATATTTTGAACCGAATGCTTCTATATTAAATTTTCTGTTTTCTTCTTCTAATGTGATATGAATATGCAACCTTTCTTTAGGTAATGCATACTCTATAAAGTCGAACCATTCTACAACACATATTGCATCTTCTTCAAAGACTTCTTCAAATCCTAAGTCTTGAACAATACCTTCTAAACGATAGGCATCTATATGGTGTAACACTACTTTTTCTTCATATGATTTTAATATCGTAAAAGTAGGACTAGTAATGGTAGCTTTAATCCCTAACCCTTGGGCTAACCCTTTAGTGAAAGTCGTTTTCCCAGCACCTAAATCCCCACTCATCGTGATTAAAAATGGCGTTGTTATAGAATTTGCAAGTTGACTAGCTAATTCATATGTTTCTTCTAAATCGCGTACTATAATTTCCATCACTATCCCCTTTTTTTATTTTTTCTCTTGCGCATATCATACGCTTTTTTTGCAATTTTATACAATGGACTAATCGCGATATCAAATTCGCCGACATACTCAAAAATGTGCGGATTAAAGTTTGCTTTAAACTTAGTTAATCCATCATTGAAGTCACCTTCAACTCCACCCATATTTGCATATCTACAACCATGTTCAAATGCATAGTTCATATTTTCAGTATATAAATAATATTGCGGCATAAATTTCTTAAATGTATCATCCATCCCCGCATACAACATTTCCATAGTATCATTGACTTTTATCGATAATATCCCAGCAATTACTTTATCTCCTTCTATATGCTTATACTGTTCAAATTCTTTTATTTCTTTATCAATAGATGCTTGAATATCTTGCAATTTTCTTAATTTTTTAGGAGCATTCGCTTGTAAGGAAGCTAATTCATTCGCTGTTTCTTGTTGCTTTACTTTTAACTTAGCAAGTGATTCTTGAATATTCACTTGTGCTAAAAACAAATAACAATCGTCTTCATATATATCCAACAATTGCATAAAATAATCATGATTTCTCAAAAATACATTTTTTCTATTTTCAGTTAAAGCGACAACATCGCTAAATTCTTTAATACGATCTTTCCCCGCCTTAACTACTTGAACCTCTTTTTTAATCGCATCTTTAATTAAACGTTTGGTATGTCTTGGTAACGTCTCATTAAAATCTTCACTCGCTACAACACATGCTTCAAAACGTGGTTGAATACTTTCTTCCATATATGTTGTATATCCTGTATGTTTGATTCCCACCTCGTGTAAATTAGCAACGATAAATGTTGCTGTTTCATCAGGCATGTCTTTTTCTCCACCTACGGGATACTTATTTAAAAGAATTCCAGGATTCATTTTAACAAACAAGCAACGATGTTTTTTTGCCCATCGTTTCATTTCTTTTGTAAAGAATGCTAGTACTTTCGTATCTGTATAATCCATGATTGGACCTCTTGGGATATACATCATCGTGAATGAAAAAGGTAATACTTTTACCAACACTGAAGCCGACGCAACTAATACGTCTTCGTTATACACACCTATTATATGGTGTTTCCAATTATCCTTTACCTTTGCCCAATCACTAGTTTGAAGTAAATTGCACAACGGATGTTGCAGTATAAATGCATCATGCTCATCTTTATTAATCGTATCACTAAATATGTACATAGAGCCTCCTAATCTTTCAAATAGCTTATATATCTTTGGTATAAAGTTTTTATTTCATAATGGTCAAACGGTGAATTCTGTAACTTAATATGACGCAACAGATTCTCTAATTCATCTTCTACCACTTTTTTCAATTCATCACTGTATCCCATACGAATAGCATGCTCAGCATATTCGTCTTCATCTAATATTGTGCATTCCCATTTTGGATTTATTTTAACATCCAAATCATAATCAATATTTTTAAGCGCTTCTTCATCATAAATACTAGGACTCGCTAAATTACAATAGTAGTGGATACCTGTTTTTCTAATCATACAAATCACATTATACCAACGATCTGGATAGAAAAAACAAATCGCTGGCTCTCTTGTAAGCCAACGTCTACCATCACTTTCGATTACCCACGAACGATCAGTAATTGCGATAATTCTTTTCGGAGTAGATTCAATCACAAAACCTTTTGCCCAAGTACGATGCAAACTCTTATCATGCTTAAAACTTTGTATATATATATTATCTTTTACCTTTGGTAGCATAGTTTCACCTCAATCTCTTTATTATACCAAATTTTCGTGAATACTTCACTTATTTTCGCTCATACTACTATTAGAAAGGAGATATCAAACTATGAAATCTAAAATTAATCTTACCCCAAAAGACTGTTTATATATTGAAGATAGTTTAAATCAATTATGTGCAGTAAAAACAATGTTGACAGAACACAAAAAATTAGCAGAAAAAAAAGAAGTGAAAAGCTTTATTGGTGATGTAGAAAAAGGATTGACTTCCAGCTATGACGCGATTAAAGACTTACTAGAAAGGGCGGCATCAGAATGAGTGATCAAGTAAGCTTAGAAAACATATTGATTTTACTAAAACACTTTAAATCATTTTTTAATACATTTTCACAAGAAGCAAGTAATGATGATGTACTAAAAGTAGTGGATAAAGCGTATAAAGATATTTCGAAATTACAAAGACAAACGTTTAATTTAATGGAAGATCTTAATTATGTTAAGTTACCAAACCAAACACAAGCAGCAATTAATACAGAATACAAAAAATATAAAAATAAAGAATGCTAATCAATTATGATTAGCATTCTTTTTATACATTATAGAAATACCCTTGTGCTAGCGTACATGCTTCTTTAATCGAAAATAAATAACACGTATTTGATCCGATAAATTCTTCTTTCACGATTTCTCGCTCTTCCATCATTTCTTTAATGACATCAACACATGGAAGATGATACTCATAATCTAAAATGTTGACCCACTCTTTTCCACCTTGTTTTTCAATAGGTGTTGTCACTACTTTTATCGCTTCTTTATTACATAGACTGCTTGCATATTTAAATACATCGCATTCTCTGAAATTGACTCCTAACAATAACACATAAGATTTCATCTGAATCATTTTATCTATATATGATTCTTTTCCAAGTGGAAAGTGCAACGGATGTTGATCACATATTAATTTTGCATATTTTCCCCAAGCAACACATGAATGGGTCGGATGGTTCGATCTATACACTGCATCATTTTTCATCATTTGCTCAGCGAACATGCTATTGGCTGAACTTCTTTTCTTATGAAAAGCAACTGCATTATGTCTTATTTCATCATATAAATCACGTTCAAATCGATACTCTTTATTGCAAGCAGGATCCAAAATATTGGCAAAAGCACTACTAACAATCGTTCCCTCATATCCCACAACTTCTTGAAGTGCCTCAATTACGCATTGATAGCCTCCATTGACATACGAACGGGTAATCAAATCCGCTTGTACATAGATGATCATCCCTTTAGTCAACCCGATTCTTTTTAGACTTAATATCAAGTCGTCTTTGCCTATCACATCTAGTACATTTTTTACTCTTTTATTAATTCCGTCTTGATTAACCATGCGTCCCATCCCTCTGCATCTTTAACATACTCATATTTACTAATCGGGTACACTTTTCCTTCAACAATATAAAATATAGTAGGCCAAGATGAATACGAACCTACGGCTATCTGTAGCTGCTCCATTTCATTATTACTGAATTCTGCATAATTCAAAGTTTCTATCGTTAACTCATTTTCAGTTAAGATATCTGTTGCATCTTCTACAAACATATCACACGAATAACAATCCTCCGTTGTAATCATGAATAAAAAAGATTCACTATTATTCATTTTATCAATAACTGCACTCACTGTTGAAGTTGTAAATGATTCGTATGATTTCTCATCACTACAACCACTTAACAATACAACGAGCAATATTAACACATTTATTTTTTTCATAATATTCTCCTGTTACATATAGTATACAACACATTTGCTCAATTGTTCAATAAAACATAAATTATGGTATAATATAAAATAAAAAAGGAGAATATATATGAACCAAGAATTATATGATTACTATCAAGCATATAAACAAAAAACAAATGCCTATGCACTAGCACTTTCTACAATGTCTTTTGACCAAGCTACAATCGCTCCAAAAAACGGAACTTCTTACAGCAATCAATTGATGGCAGTTTTGTCTACCGAAGCCTTTATTCATGCATCCAATCCTGAATCAATCAAAAAAATTGAACAACTTGCAAACGAAGATATAGATGACCTATTAAAAAAAGAGTTATCTTTATTACTAAAAGAATTACATGACAACAAGGATGTACCTACAGATGTATTTAGTGAGTTTACGCTAGCAACAAATGAAGCTGGCACGGCTTGGAGTGATGCTATAGATAATCAAGACTATATCACTTTCATTCCTTATTTAGAACGAGTAATTAACGCTGTGAAAAAACAACTTAAGTACCACCCAAACAAAAAAGAATGTGCATACAATATTTTATTAGATCGTTTTGAACCTGGAATGAATATGGATAAGTACGATGCCTTTTTCGAACAAGTAAAAGAATCTCTAATTCCTTTAATACATCAAATTATAGATGCCGACAAAAAAATTGATGAATCTATCTTAAACCAAAGTTTCGATATCAAATCACAAGAAGTATTTATGAATGAGCTTTGTGAATACATGAGAGTGAATCGTGATGAATGTTATATATCAACAACACAGCATCCATTCACATCTTTCTTTAGTGGAAACGATGTTCGCATAACCACTCATTATTACGAAAAAAACTTATTGTCTGCTATATTTTCTACCATTCATGAATATGGCCATGCTTTATTCGGACTTCAAATTGATGATGCATTTGAAGGAACTTCATTATCAAATGCCATCGGATTCGCTATGCATGAATCACAGTCGCGTTTTTTAGAAAATCACATTGGTAAATCAAAAGCATTTTGGGAACCAAACTTAGCTAAACTAAAAGCTAATTTCCCAAGTTTAGAATCTCTAGACATTGATACATTCATGGAGTTAGTAAATGTCAGCAAGCCTTCTCTTGTTCGTACTGAAGCAGATGAATTAACGTATCCCCTACATGTTATTATTCGTTATGAATTAGAAAAAGAAATGTTTGAAAATGAAACAATTGACTATCTACAACTAAACGAGAAATGGAATCAAAAATATAAAGAATATTTAGGAGTTACTCCTAGTCATGATGGAGAAGGAATTCTACAAGACATGCATTGGTCTAGTGCCTATTTTGGTTACTTCCCTACCTATGCATTAGGAAGTGCCTATGCCGCTCAATTTTATCACACTATGAGTCAACGATTAGATGTTGATTCTATATTAAAAAATAATGAATTTGAAAAAATTGCAACATGGCTAAAAGATAATATTCACCACCATGGCGCTTCTAAAACAACAGAAGAAATTCTATTTGAAGTGACTCATGAAGAGTTTAATCCTATGTATTATATAACTTACTTACAAGATAAATTTAAAACATTGTATAAACTATAAAATAAAACTTTGCTATTCTGATCTGATACTTGTCAAGTAGACACGAGTTTCTAAAATGGGAACTGCAACAGTTTAATTGACATTGAGTTAAGTGACACTAAGTAATGTTTGTTCATATTTACTTGGTGTCATTTTAAATTTAGTATATATTCTTTTGTTCGAGTAATATTGTGTTAAATAATCATAAATCATTATTTTCATTTCTGCTTTTTCCCTATTCTTGTTAGGTATTATTAATTCGCGTTTTATGGTTCTGTGATAAGATTCAATGACTGCGTTATCTACTGGTGTTCCAGGTGCACTCATAGAATGACGTATATGATTGCTTTCTAATACTGATTGATAATCAAATGAGCAATACTGAGATCCACGATCTGAATGTATGATATTTGGAAGTTTCTTCTTATATTGTATCAATGGGTTTATTACGATTGATTTTTTCATATGTGTATTCACTTCAAAACATTTTGGAATTCTAGTCGTTAAATCGATATAAGTACTTAAATATAATCGTCCATCACTACATGTAATATAAGTAATATCTGTTACCCATACATTATCCATTATTTGTTGATTAAAGTTTCTCTGTAGCAGATTCGCTTTCACAATTGCTTCGATGGGCGTCTGTTTTCCATGATTAGCCCTTCTTTTATGATATCCTTTTGCACACAAGCATAATTCTCTCATCAATCTAGCTACTACTCGTTTATTTGTTTCACTCCCTTCATCATAGAGTTGTAACGCAATACGTGGAGATCCATAACAACCTTTGTGTTCATCAAATACCCGTTGAATTTCTTGTTTTAGAAACTGATGACATATCGTTGTTTTACTATCACCACGTTTCAACCAAGTGTAGTAGCCTTGTCTTGACACAGATAACAACAGACATAATTTAGTAATTGAATACTTTGCACGATGTTTATCAATAAATATAAATCTTATAATTTTTCTCGCTTGACAAACAGAGCGAAATTTTTTAATATCTCAATCTCTTCTTTCAATCTTTTATTTTCTTCTTCCAACGCGTATTGATTAGCTCTATCAGGTAACCTATTTCCCTTACCTGAAAAAGCTTTGTTTCCGTAACGATTGAATTCAGAAACCCATCTAGAAACGATGGGTCTTGAAATATTGTATGTAGTGGACACAGAAGATACCGATTCTTTTTTATCACGTATTTTCTTAGCAATTTCAATTTTAAATGATTTCTCGTATGTTTTTCTCATATTATATGTATCCTTTCTTGGTGTCAATTAAAGTGTATCATATCCCTTCATAAGGCGTGAGAGTGTAAATAATTTTTTGTAAATTGGCTAATCCCGCCAATAATGAATGAACTATAGTAGCTGTACATGAGTAAGATGTGCAGTTTCTATTTTTTTTATCATACCATATACAATTTAATTATCAAAGAAAAGGTTAAATTCTATCTTCGAATATGATTTGTAAACTAGAATATATCACTCCCCAATTAGCCTGCGGTGTATTCCATTTTCCACTTATTTTATCTTGAGCTAAATATAACGCTTTAAATAAACTCATATTTGTAGGAAACACTGTTCGTATTTTTGTGAATTTCCTAAATCCACTATTTAAACTTTCAATGGAATTTGTGGTATACATTATCTTTCTTAACTCCGGTACATAGTTAAACATGCTACATATCTCATTCCAGTTATCTTCCCACGGCTTAAATGCATATGGATATTTAGTATCCCAATTCCTTTTGCATGTATCCAATGCTATTTGCGCCATTTCTTCACTATTGGCTGTGTATACATTTTTCAACTCATTATAGAAGTTTTTTCTATCTTTATAACTTATATATTTACATGAATTACGTATTAAGTGTACGATACATCGTTGTAGAACGGTAGAAGGGGACGCAGATGAAATCGCCTGTTTAATACCTGTAAGTCCATCAGAACACATTGCAAGAATGTCTTTTACTCCTCTGTTTTTTAAATCTGTGAATACAGATAGCCAGAACTTAGAGGTTTCATTTTCACCTATCCAGATACCTAGTATTTCTTTATAGCCATCTTCATTAATACCTAGCACTACATATGCTGCTTTTTTAGACACCATATTTTCTTCTTTCACATTAAAGTGTACACAATCAATAAATACGATTGGATATAACGTATGTAATGGTCTGTTTTGCCATTCTTGTGCGATAGGAATAATTTAATCTGTGATTTTACTAATCATTGATGCACTTACATCTATGCCGTAAATATCATGAATAGATTCACTAATATCTCTAGTGGACATTCCTCTTGCATATAAATTAATAATCTTAGAGTCCACATCTGAAATATCTCTGTTATGTTTTTCAATGACAACAGGAGTAAAGCTAGCATTTCTATCTCTGCGTATCTCAATCTCTATATTTCCTTGAGAAGTTTTTACTGTTTTTGCAGAAGCTCCGTTTCGATAATTTGTTTTTCGAGTTTTATGATCGTGATTTTCATAGCCCATGTGTTCATTGAATTCTGCATCCATCATTTCTTGTAGTGATTCTCCTAAAAGATCTTTGCGTGCGTTCGTAATGTCTGAGGGTGATGTGACACCATACTCTTTTATAATGCTTTGTATTAATTCTTTTTTACTCATAATGAAAATCCTCCTTTAGTAGTTTTTTTCATTCTACCATTGGAGGATTTATTTTACAAAAAAAAATTACAGGCTTCTTATAATAAAATAAGGCATCACTCATCGCTTGGATTTATGATGCCTTATTAATTCTAAAAACTAGAATCTTAAATTTAAGTTTTTGTTGTCCACTAAACAATTGTTATTCAAATGCACCTCGATTTTTTGTTGTCCAGGGGGTGCATTACATTTAGCAGTTTCTTTTGTTCTACCATTGAAGGATTTATTTTACCGGCTTGTTTTCAAAACTTTTTTATTGTGATTAGGAAATAACTATATTTAATCAATAATATTCAAATCACAAATAATCATTAATTTTATCCTCCTTATGCCTTTTTAGTCTTATATTTTATAGAAATTACTATACTGGCTAATAACAGTGATATCATAGAGGCAAAAATATATAAAACCGTATTACTTGTATCTCCACTATCGATTTTGTCATTAGGTGCTGTAGGTATTTCAGGAATAACTACATCTTTTTTGATCCATTTTGCATACAATGTCATATTGTTTTTTACTACATCTGTTTCAAATATCCAAGGTGTATTTAATTCAACCTCAGTATACCATCCGTCAAACA
>CAMQRS010000040.1 GCA_947036815.1 uncultured Erysipelotrichaceae bacterium | reverse complement strand
TTTTAATAGACATATACTTACCTCCTTTAAATATATTTGTGTTAACTAAACTTTAACACAATGGACTGTCTATAAAAAAGTAGACACAATAGTTAAGAGAATTAGTGGACTGTCTATAAAAAAGTAGACACAATAGTTAAGAGAATTAGGTAGATGATTCAAATTGACAGGGAGTTAAGTATCCTAAACTTGAATGCATCCGTTTTTTATTATAGTAAATCTCAAGATACTCAAGTGAATCTACAATTGCTTGACTCTTACTTTTATATTGTTTTATTGGTAGTACCTCTCTCTTGAATGATTTGTAAAAGGATTCCATCATTGCATTATCATATGGATTCCCTTTTCGAGAACAACTATGGATAAAATGATAATGTTGTAGAACTTCATAAAATTGATGTCCTGTATATTGTGATCCATTGTCACTATGAATAATTAATCCTGCTTTTGGTTTTTCTTTGGTGATTGCCATTTCTAAACTTTCGATAACCATTGTTTCTCTCATATGTGAGCGAACACTATATCCAACAATCTTTCTAGTAAAACAATCAATGAATACACTACAATAGATCATTCCTTCTTGAGTTGGTATATAGGTAATGTCGCCAAACCAAATTTGACTTTTACAGTTCGCTTTAAAGTCTTGATTCACAATATTTGGACGTCTGTGATAGCTTGTTTGTTTGATATACTTTCTTCTTACTCCTCTTGGATATAAACCTTGTTGAGAAAGGATACGTCCAATCCTTCTTCTACTAACATGAAGTTGGTGATAGCATTGCAAATGGAATTGTATTCGTCGTGTTCCATAACGACCTTTGTGTTCTATATAAATTTCTTTTAGTAAATCACTCAATACTTCATTTTCTATTTCTAGATTGGAAGGTACACGGCAAAGATGTTTGTAATAACCTGAACGAGATATTTTAAAAAAATTGCATGCATGTAAAATGGAGATTCCTTTTAAGTGATTCTTCATATATTCGTAAATCACCTTTGGTTTTACTTTAGAAAAACACGGAACTTTTTTAATACCTCCAATTCCTCCGTCAACCGTTTATTTTCCTTTTTTAATAGATTTAATTGAGATTGAGTAATGAAATCTCTGCATCCTTTTCCAGGAAATGCACGTTCACCATGTTGTTCATATTCCTTAATCCATCGATACAATGAGTTTTCGTGAAGCTCTAAAGTCTTAGCTACAAATGCAACAGGTTGTTGTTGCATTAGCACCAACATTACTGCTTGGAGTTTAAATTCTTTCGAATATTGTTTTCTTGTCATAATAGTGTCCTTTCTCATTTTCTCTTATCTTTATTGTCCACTTCATTATAACCATTCCACAATTTCACCTTATTTTTATGTCTACTTGATCGTATGCCCTCCAAATAAGTCCAATAAATTGGGTTCACTTAATTTCATACCTAGATTACATCCTATTTAGTAAAATTTTTTACTCCACCAACACTAGAATTTAAAGAACCCGTTTTCAAAGCAAACTAAAAGACATGACTCCTATCGATTATAGGAATCATGTCTCGTAAGTCTACATTTGATTGTTTTTGAAACTAGTGTCTACCTGACAAGTATCAGATCATTTGTGTAGTTTTTTTTATTAAGAAGCCGCTTTTACTTTAATCCACAATTCAGAAAACACTGTTTTCATATCTGGGTTATCTCTAAAAACTTCATCATCTTCATAGTTTTCTCTTGGTTGGTATGCGCTTATTCCATCATAAGTTCCATTTTCCAAAGCCGTTTTAGCTTCCTCTAAACTAGCTGTATATCCTACCATATCTGAGTTATTATAAGCTACATCGTATTCTAAGTTATAGTTAATAAATTCATGAGCTAATAACCCACAAGTAGAGTTTTTTGGAATTACCATTCCATCACTCCAAATATTTGTTCCTTCTTTAGGTTCAAAATAAGCAATGTTTTCATTTACACTTTGAATGTATGCAGCATCTCCACTGTATATAATCCCTAATGCTTTCGCTCCTGTACTCATTCCATCAATAATTTCATCTTGAGCAAAAACAGGATCTGTCGCTTCTTTAACTTCTAACAACCATTCATAAGCTTCATTAATTTCATCTAAGTCTGATGTATTCATTGAGTATCCCAATGCTTTTAAAGCCATCATAAATGAATCTCTTTCACTATCATATAAATATACTTCACCTGCATATTTAGGATTTTTAAATACATTAAATCCTTGAGATTCTACATCTTCTTGAGATACTACAGTAGTATCATATACGATTCCAACACTTCCCCAAAAATAAGGAACTGAATATGTATTTTCTGGATCATAGTCTAACCCAACTACTGAAGGATGTAATCCATCAATATTTGGAATTAAAGATAAGTCCAATGGTGCTAACATATCTTCATTCATTAAACGTTCAATCATATAATCACTAGGAATTAAAATATCATATTTATCTCCACCCAATAACTTTGTATACATCTCTTCGTTTGATCCGAATAAAGTATAATTAACTTTTACATTATATTCTTTTTCAAAATCTTCAATTGTGTTTTCTCCAACATATTCTCCCCAGTTATATACATTTAAAGTATCACAACCATATACTTCCATTGGATCCACTTCTCCTGATGTTCCTTTATCGAATATTTTCATCCCTGCAAATACTAATCCAACGCATAAGCAAAGGCTTATTGCTACTATTACTTTATTTTTCATTTTTATCCTCTTTCTTTATTTTTTTCTACTTTACTTTTTTTCTACTTTACTTTTTTTATCAAATATATAATATACAAACATCACCATAGCAATTGTCACTACAATTAAAGTACTTAATGCATTAATTGTAGGATTCACTCGTTTACTCATTGTATACACCATAATAGAAATATTATTCACACCATTACCAGTTACAAAATACGAGATTACAAAATCATCAAATGACATCGTGAACGCAATTAACGCACCTGCTATTATACCCGGCATTAATTGCGGAACAATAACTTTTACTAATGCATATGATGGAGAAGCCCCTAAATCCATAGCTGCATCCAATAAGTTAGGGTCTAATTTTCTAATTCTTGGTGCTACACTAAGCATTACATACGGAATACAAAATACGATATGAGACAATAATAAAGTTAAAAATCCTTTTTCTATATTCAATGACGCAAAAAATAGCATCAATCCAATCGCTGTTACAATTTCAGGATTTAATATAGGCAACTGATTTACTTGTTCAACAAATCGTTTCAAAATTTTTCTAGATTTACTTAATCCGATACATGCAAGCGTTCCTACTATCGTAGATACAACAGTAGCTATTACCGCAATAATAATTGTATAATAAATCGCTTCAATCATTGTTGAGTTAGTAAATAAACTCTCATACCACTCCAAGGAAAACCCTGTAAATTTGGTCAATGATTTTGAAGAATTAAACGAAAATATAATCATATATAAGATAGGCAAGTAAAAAAACAACATTAAAATCGTTAGATATACTTTTCTTAAATTTAATTTAGATTTCATCAATCCCGTCCTCCTTTATCCACTTTTTTTGTTAGATACATAGAGAACATGATGATGATAGCCATAATCAATGAGATTGCACTACCGAAATTCCAATCTCCTGTCGTGATAAAATAGGTTTCAATTAAGTTCCCTATCAACAATTCACTACCTCCACCTAATAACTTAGGAATAAAGAAGCTTGAAACTGCCGGTAAAAACACTAATGTAATTCCTGAAATCACTCCTGGCATTGATAATGGAAGTGTAATTTTCAAGAAGGTTTGCATTCTATTCGCCCCTAAATCATTACTCGCTTCAACTAGACTTTTATCCATTTTAGATAAACTTGCATGAATTTGCAAAATCATAAACGGTACAAAGTTATATACCATTCCCAAAATTACTGCAAATCTTGTATACATCATTTTAACTTCTTCAAAACCGAAGAACCCTAACACATTATTAATTACTCCATTATCACTTAATATCCCAATCCACGCATTCGTTCTTACTAGCATATTGATTAACATTGGTAAGGTAATCAATAGAATAAGAATCGCTCCTTGCTTCGCATTCATTTTTGAAATAAAGTATGCTGCCGGATACCCAATCGCTATACAGATAAGTGTAGTGATTACTGCAATTTCAAGTGAATTAATTAATACATTTATAAACAATTCATCACTAAAGAATCGAATGAAATTATCCGCTGTAAATTGCAAGGTAAGCGTTCCATTCCCAGATGTTGTTGTTGCATATAACACTATTAACAGCATCGGAGCTAAGACAAAAATTGAAATCCATACAACATATGGATGTACTAAGCGTGAAAACAACTTCATGATTAATATCCAATCTTAGACATAATATGTATGTCTTCAGGATTGAAATCTAAACCAACTACTTTGTCTTCTTCCGCATTTGCAATCGTATGTATTTTAAACTCTCTACCTCTTGTTGAGAAAGAAATTGTATATTTACCTTCTTTAATATCTTCGACATCAAAGTCATAATCCACATTTGTAATTTCTATTTTTTCATCTGTATCTAAATCCCAAGCAACTGCATCTGCCCAAGTTTTTAAATCTGTATCGATTGCTACCGCTTCTTTTAATTCATCAATATTCTTGTAGAAATCAAAAGCAGCCACTCCAATACGTTTCTTTTCATCTTGGATATACTTTTGTTTAACAACAAAGATATTCACGGTTATTTCAGTACCTTCTTTAGTCTTAAATGTTAGTGGATATGTACCCTCTTCAGACTTCACCTGATACTCTACTTTTGCTAAAGACACATAATCTTCTCCGTCTTGAAGCCATGCTTGCGCATCTGCACGTGCAATTACTTCGTCATCATTCATATTTTCTATTTCTAAAATATCTACATAAAAGCTATTCGCACTAATATATTCTTTTGCCTTTTCATTAAATACAGGCTTCTTATTAGAAACTGTCATAGTTACATCTACTTTATTCCCTTGTTGTGTTTCTACAATAATCTCATTGTGTACTCCTTTAAACAAAGACGATTTCACTTTTCCATTCAGTTTTCCTTTATTTCTTCCTACCATTCTTATATCTTCTGGACGTATTACAATATCCACTATTTCTTCTTCTTTGAATCCAAAGTCTACGCATGTGTATTCGTGATTATCAAATTTAACTAAATGATCTTCACTCATACTTCCTTCAATAATATTACTGTCACCAATAAAACTAGCAACATACTCATTTTCAGGTTCATTATATATATCCGTAGGTGTTCCCACTTGTTGGATTTCCCCATCTTTCATAACTACGATCTTATCAGACATTGTTAACGCCTCTTCTTGATCGTGTGTTACATAGATAAATGTAATTCCAACTTCTTGCTGAATTCTTTTTAATTCAATTTGCATTTCTTTTCGTAATTTTAAATCTAATGCACCTAAAGGTTCATCTAACAACAATACTTTAGGTTCATTTACCAACGCTCTAGCAATCGCAATACGTTGTTGTTGTCCTCCACTTAGTTGATCAATTTTTCTATTTTCATAACCTTCTAAGTTCACAAGTTTCAACATTGTCATTACTTTTTGACGAATTACATCGTCACTCATTTTTTTGATTTTTAAACCAAACGCTATATTTTCATATATGTTCATATGAGGAAATAACGCGTACTTCTGAAATACGGTATTTAACTCTCTCTTGTAAGGAGGTAATTTTGAAATTTCTTCATTATCAAATATTACTCTACCTTCATTTTGTTCAAGAAACCCACCCAAAATACGAAGTAGCGTTGTCTTTCCACAACCTGAAGGTCCTAGTAAGGTTACAAATTCATTTTCATATATATCTAGATTAATCCCTTTTAAAACAATTTGTCCATCAAATTCTTTTACTATATTACTAAACTGTATTAATT
Source organism: uncultured Erysipelotrichaceae bacterium (assembly GCA_947036815.1). Lineage (GTDB taxonomy): Bacteria > Bacillota_I > Bacilli_A > Erysipelotrichales > Erysipelotrichaceae > CAMQRS01. The sequence continues at coordinate 10,517 of CAMQRS010000040.1, read as the reverse complement.
TCTTCATATGCTCCTCCTAATTAAAAATTAGGTGGCGTACTTACCCATAATACAACTGCATCTTCGGCATTTTCATTTTTTAAATAATGTCTATGATTTGACTGTATATAAAAAGTATCTCCTTTTTTTAAATGATAAGTTTCTCCACCTTCATAAAGTGTAATTACACCTTCTAAAACGTATCCAAATTCTTCTCCATTAAATGGATCTTGAATTTGAGAAGACTTCCCTTCTTTCAATGTTAATAGGATTGGTTCCATTGCATTCTTTTGCGCATTTGGAACAATCCAATGAATGGTGGATCCGTCCTTCTCATTTATATAATAATCTTCTTGTGTGAATGTTTTTTTATAATTTCTTTCTTCTTTAAAGAAGTCCGATAAACTGCTTCCTAGTGCTTCTAAAATATCATCTAATGTATCTAATCCAGGTGTAGATAAATCACGTTCTAATTGTGATAAAAAGCCCTTGCTTAATTCGCAACGATTCGCTAACTCTTCTAGTGTCAAATTTTTTTGAACACGCATTTCTTTTAACTTATGACCGATTTTCATAATTCGCTCCCATCTACCTTTGTTTAGTAGTACTAAACTTACTATAACACTTTGCGAAACTTATTATATATTTTTTTTCGCACAATTGCAATATGTAAACATAAAAAAAATCATTAAATTTTCAATAAAGAAAATCCAATGATTTTTAAATCTTATAATGCGCCTTTTATGAATTTTTCAATCATAGGTTTAGGATTAAATCCTACTACACTATTCACTACTTTTCCATCTTTAAATACCATCAATGCTGGTATAGACATAATAGAGAATTGTTGAGCTAACGATCCTTCTTCATCTACATTTACTTTTACAAATTTAACATCCGCCATTTCTATTGCTAGTTCTTCAAGAACTGGAGCCATCATCTTACAAGGTCCACACCAGTCTGCATAAAAATCTACTAAAGTAACACCTTCACTAATCACTTCATTAAAATTATTCACCGTTAATTTTTCCATCATAACCTCCTGTTATATTAACAACCCACTTGGGTTAAATACTTCGCAATACCGTCTTCGTTATTGCTGCCACAAATAGCATAACATATTTCTTTAACACTATCCAGTGCATTGCCCATCGCTATACCCATCCCTACTTCTAACATTGAAATATCATTTTCTCCATCCCCAAAAACTAGAACTTCCTCTTTTGAGTAATGATACTCTTTCATTATTTTAGCTAACGCATTTCCTTTGCTAATTTCTTTCGGATGAATTTCAACCCAATGCGGCATAATTTTTCCATGCCAAAATTTAGGGTTAATCCCTTGTAAATAATCACACAAATGATTAATCGTCTCTTTTTCTCCACAAACACATACTTTATTGATTCGCTGATTCACTTCTTCAATACTCTTAATATAATTAATTTCTCTATTTTGAATGTTTTCCACTTGAGAATGTTTCAACCAAAATGATTCTTTTTGGTCTTTTGCTAAAATAATGTATGCATCACTTTCACCCATTACTAATAATTCAATATTCAAAGGTTCAAGAAAATCAATTATTTCCTGCGCATTTTCATGCCCACAACGCATTCCTTCTACATGTAAATTTTCTTTATAGTCAAAGTATGCAACTCCATTTCCTTCTATAATATACCCATTATTTTCTTTCATATGTAATTTATCTGCATATTCCTGTAGTCTATTTATCGATCTTCCACTAGCAAGCGCTAATTTCACACCTTGGCTTTGTACTTCCATTAATTTACTATATGTATTTTCACTTATAACCTTATCACCAGTCAGCAAAGTACCATCCATATCCATTACTATTAGTTTTACACTCATTCTTTTCCTCCAGATACAAAAAAATATATCTCTTATATTATAAACTTTTCTTCAAAAAAAGATATAACTTATCTTTATTCAAAATATTTATACCATGCTGTTTCATTTTAACCATTCATAAATCATATTCAACATTTAAACAAGTTCTATTCTTTTTTTCATTCATTTGTTGCAAGAATAAAAAAAGAGACTCAATGTCTCTTAGTTCTTATAATTTACTTGCTGCAGCTTCGTCAACTACTAGAATTACATCTGCATGATTTTGTAAAATTGAAGCAGGAACCACTTCAGTGATTTCCCCTTTAACCATACCATATACTGCATCTGCTTTATTTGCACCACTTGCAATTAAGATTACTTTTTTAGATTTCATAATTGTAGCAATTCCCATCGAAATTGCTTGTGTTGGCACTTTACTCATATCGTTATCAAAGAATCTTGCATTATCTTTAATCGTAGCTTCTTGTAAATCTACAATGTGAGTCAACGAATCAAATGATGTTCCTGGTTCGTTAAATCCAATATGTGCATTTCCACCTATACCTAATACTTGTAGGTCGATAGAGCATGCTGACATACTTGCTTCATAATCAGCACAGTCTTTCGCAGTATCTCCATAAGGTAATATTGTATTATTTGTATCAATATCAATGTGTTCAAATAAATTTGTATTCATGAAAGTATAGTAACTCTCAGGGTGATTACGATCAATTCCAACGTATTCATCTAAATTAAACGTTTTTGTATTTTTATAAGATACATTACCTGCTTTATAATCTTTAGCCATTTCTTGGTATAATCCGATTGGAGTAGACCCTGTCGCTAATCCTAAAACCACTTCTTCTTTAGAAGTCATGACTTCTTTCATCACTTTGTAAGCTTCTTTACTTACTTCAGCATAGTCTTTACATACGATTACTTTCATAATATATTTCTCCTTTATTTACTAGTACTTTAATAATACCCTATCCCATAAATGAATTCAACCTTTACTTATATTTGTCTAAAAAGGAAGTCTCATGTGTGTCGTCATAGTATCCTAATACCTTATCTAAGTTTATATTACTCATGCAACGAAACAGGTTTTGTTCCACGACTGGGCTAATACTACGATAGTGTTTAACAAGTTGTTTCATTTCATCTCTTTTACTTGTTTTTTCTTTTTGTCCACTTTCTTTTTCTACCATTTCAGTGAATCTACATGCACACTGTAAAAACATTAATTCATTCTCTTCTTTACAGCGTATAATCGCATCTTCTTTTACTAAATAAAATGGTCTTATTAATTCCATTCCTTCAAAGTTATCACTTTTTAGTTTGGGTAACATCGTTGCAATTTCTCCACTATAAAACATATTCATCAATGTTGTTTCAATCACATCATCATAATGATGTCCGAGTGCTATTTTGTTACAACCCATTTCTTTCGCAAAATTATACAACGAACCTCTTCGCATCTTAGCACATAAATAACATGCTCTCTTTTGCACTGTCTTTACATAATCAAAAATATTAGTTTCTCTTATTTCAATTGGAATATTCAATAAACGTGCATTATCTCTAATTTTTTGCAAATTCTCTGTATTATATCCAGGATCCATTACTAAATATTTAGCAGTAAACGGCACCTTACTGTAGCGTTGTAAGGTTTGCATACATTTCGCCAATAACATACTGTCTTTTCCACCACTAATACAAATTGCAATACAATCATTTTCTTGTATTAAATCATAGACAGTAATTGCTTTCATAAATTTAGAAAATATTTCTCTACGATATGTTTTGGTTAAACTTTGCTCTAATTTCTTATCCATTGTCCTATCCTCCAAAAGAAAAGGTAGATTGCTCTACCCTTTGATTAATCTCTATTTCCTATAATTCTTAAAATATAAATAAATATGTTGATGAAATCCAAGTATAACTCAAGTGCTGAGTAAATCCCTAATTTTTTCACCATTTGGGTATCCCCTTCATATTGTATATATAATTTTTTCGCTTTTTGTGAATCCCATGCTGTTAATCCTGTAAATACCACTAAACCTATTGCTGAGAACATAATTGAATTTGTATCCATTCCGAATAAGAATGCAACGAATGAATATCCTATCATCGCAAACAATCCTATCATAGAAACACTACCAATTTTAGATAAATCTATTTTTGTTGTATATCCAATAACAACTAAGCTTACGAAGTAAACCGCTGCTGCTAAGAATGCAATAAGAATTGTATCTCCTGTATATATATAAGCATATACTGAAATAGTTAATCCTGTTAACGCTGAATAAACTAAGAACAAGATCACTGTTGTAGAATACGATCCTTTCATTAATCTATTTGTTAATGCAATAACAACTCCAACTTGTATCACCATCATAGCAATTGGATAAAAAGAGTAGTTTGCATACAGATTCATAGTTAATCCTGTAATTGATGCAAACGCTGCGATCACAAATGTGATTAACACTCCAAGCATCATCCAAGAATATGTTTTAACCATATGTCTTCTTAATCCACTAGGATTAAAAGCACTTATTTGTTCATTATAATTCATTATAAAAACCTCCTATATTTATTTCATTATTATACGCTCATACTTTATAAATACAACTAATTTGCATTATTCACTTAATTTACTGTAATTCCTATAAATATGCTTGTGGGTCTACTCTAGTTCCATACGATCCACTTGCCGGAGTATACATTCCCCAACCTGCACTACTTTGCCAATCTCCAGTTGTAAACCACTTAGCAACCGCTTGTTGAATCGTTCCAGATACTACAAACATTTCCACATGTGCATGTGGTCCAGTAGAATTTCCAGAACTTCCTACATACCCAAGAATTGTTCCTTGTTTAACAACTATGTTTTTACCTGTCGATTGTAAAATGTTTGATGGCACACTTTGTAAATGATGGAAGTTCATTGCATAAGTGACACCTTTGACACTAAACATTACTCTTACAGAGTTCCCTCCACCTAGTGGAGCCCCTTTAGAAGGACCATCCATATTACCTAACCATCCAGTACCAAACCCTGAACAAGAAAATACAACATAACTATCTGCTGGCGCAACAATGGGAGTACCCATGTTTGCTGCATAATCCACACCACGATGTCCTACTGAAACTCCTCTACTAATCCAACTGTTTTGGATTGGATCAATTAATCCATTTGAGTTAATATCACCAAGGTCAGCTTCTCCATTATCGATTGAAAAAGAGGGTGATAAGTTCGCAAGCGTAGATGAAGCTGTTTCCGCCTCATTTTCCGCTTGGTATAATTCAGCTAATTTCGCTTCATACGCAAGTTCCATATCCATATACTTTTGACTAATTGCATTTAATTCAACTTGTGAATATTCTAAATTTTCCTTCTGAGTTTTAGATGCTTCAACTAAACGTTCTTGTTCTCCCACTTGTAACTCTAACGTTGCAATTTCTGCATCCAATAACGTAATTTGCTGTTTATCATTTTCAGTAAATAAATTTATGCTACTCGTCTTACGTATTAAATCTACGAAGTCTTCCGCTCCCATAATAAAATCTAAATATTGATTTGTATTAATATTCACTTGTAATTCGACCATTCTCTCTTTAATAATATCTTTTCTAAGTTCAATGTTTTCGCTCGATAAAACAATATCTTCTTCTAACGTTTGAACATTACCTTCCATTACTAAAAGTGATTCATTGATTGCTTGAATTTCACCCTCAACAGCCTTGATTTTTTCCAAGAAATTTAATGACACAGTTTCTATATTACTTAGATCTGCCTCAACCGCTCCTATTTCGCCTTCTAACCCGTCTAAAATATCTTCGGAGCTATTTAATTTATCATTTATATATTGTGCATATGCGTTACATTCCGCAATTTTATTTTCATCCGATATAATACCTGAACAATAGTTTGTCCAATACGCTTCATTCCCTTCAAAGTCTTTTGCTTCTACTTCACTAAAAGTCACCATAATACTACAAGATACTATTGCAGTAATTAGTAAATATGAAGTTATTTTTTTGTATGTTTTTTTCATAAAAATATCCTACCATTTCTTCACTCTCTATTATACATGATTTTATTCATTTTTAAATGCTTATTATTACCAGCGTATGAATCTTTTGTGTGATTTAATTCATTTTTAAATGTTTATATTTTCTAAAACATAATAAAAAAACCGACTTATACTTCTTTCCCTTTCGGAATCGGTGTATAAGTCGGTGTAAGTATTCATGTATCTTTAATTATATTATTTTATAAAGTACAATTCTATCTTCTATTCAATGTGTTTAATGCTACAATCTTAGAAATCTACTTCTAGATCGTAGTAACAACATTTGAATAATTTTTCCATTTCTTCTTGTGTTGGTACACGAGGGTTTGTTCCTGTACAAGCATCTCCAATTGAAGTTTCAGCAATTGATGATAATCTTTCTAAGAATACAGCTTCAGGTACGAATCCTGTTTCAGCTGGTAACCCGTCTACTCCATAATGTGCAATACATTGAGGAATATTTAATTGGTCATTCATACCACGTAAGTAAGCGATTAATAAATCAACTTTTTCATCCGCTGTGTTTCCACCTAATTTCATAAAGTCTGCAATTGTTGCATAACGGTTTTTAGCATCTTCATTTGCTGAGTTGAATTTAATTACTTTTGGTAAATACATTGCATTTGCAGCTCCGTGAATTAAATGTGCTCCACAGTCTTGGAAGATAGCTCCCGTTTTATGTGCCATAGAGTGTACTATTCCTAGTAATGCATTAGAGAACGCTTGTCCAGCTAAACATTGTGCATTATGCATTGCAGCACGTGCTTCCATATCTCCATTATAAGAGTTAATTAAGTGTTCTTGAGTCATCATGATTGAATGCATAGCTAATGGATCTGTGTAGTCACAATGTAAAATTGATACATACGCTTCCATTGCATGAGTAATTGCATCCATACCAGTGTGTGCAGTTAATTTTTGTGGCATTGTTTCAGCTAAATCTGGATCTACAATAGCGATATCTGGTGTAATTTCGAAATCTGCAATTGGGTATTTAATTCCTTTTTGGTAATCAGTGATAATTGAGAAAGCAGTTACTTCAGTTGCTGTTCCTGAAGTTGATGGAATAGCAACAAATTTTGCTTTTTTACGTAATTTTGGAATTCCGAATACAACACACATTTGTTCAAATGTAGTTTCAGGATATTCATATTTAATCCACATTGCTTTAGCAGCATCAATAGGAGATCCTCCACCCATAGCAATAATCCAATCTGGTTCAAATTCGATCATTTCCGCAGCTCCACGCATTACTGTTTCTACTGATGGATCTGGTTCAATTCCTTCAAATAATCTAACTTCCATACCTGTTTCTTTTAGGTAGTCGCATGCTTTATCTAAGAAACCATTACGTTTCATAGCTCCACCACCTACACAAACGATAGCTCTTTTACCTTCTAATCCTTTTAGTGCCTCTAGAGCACCTTTCCCATGATATAAATCACGAGGCAATGTAAATCTGTTCATTGTTTAACTCTCCTTTGTTAAATTTTAACTAGTTAAATGATAGCACTTACAACGCGCTTTGTCTATACCTTAAAACGTGGTTAGTGAATTTTTTAACAAAAAGATGAATCATCTCTCAACAAAATAAAAAAGTTTGATTTGATTCAAACTTTTAGTTGCTTTTATTACTTCATTTGCTTATATACAAATGCTAATCCTAATGGAATAAGTCCACTAAGCGCAAACATATATAAGGTATTGTCAATTCCAATCATCGCATTTAATAGTGAAGAAATAATAGGTGCTACCAACAATGCAACTCCCAAATAAATGGCACTCGCAATCGTTTGTCCACTCGCTCTAATTTGAATCGGAGTGTTTTCATCCACTAATGTTTTACTAGTTATCATTACTAACGGGAATGTAATTCCTTGCAAGCACGCTGCCACAATAATTAGTTCTGGCGTCTGTACTACACCATAAGCAATAAACTTAATTATATACATCACTGTACCAAACACCATTAATTTATAATCACCAAATTTTCTAATCAACCATGCTCCTGCAAAAAACAGAGGCAATTCTGTAAATGCTTGAATAGTCCATCTCTGTCCTACTAAAGTCTCATCCGCTCCAAGTGCATACATTTTATTTACAACTGTATATTGATCTGCAGCTGCTATCATATTAATAACTAGGAAGATAAGAACTATAATGATATATTTTTTATTTGAAAACAATAATTTTATATCTGCCATTGAAATTTTTTCTTTATTTTCTTTTTCTACTTTGATTGCATCTTGCATAAACATAGTAATCATTACATTAAATACACCTAGCACACAAAATACTAAACTTAATGCATCATAACCATAAGTTGAAATAAGCCATGCTCCTAATGTACTTCCAATCATCCATCCTATTGAACCTAATGAACGTAGAGGTCCATAATGATTTTTACAAGTTTCATCTGTTTCTAAACACCATGCATCTTGAACAGACATTACACTTCTAACTAAACCACCTACCAATGAGATGAAAAGAAGGTGAAATAAAAATTCTTGTTCTGTAACTAAAAACATAAAATATGTACTAATAATTAATAAAATCATTCCTATATTATAGATTTTTTTATCCGTTCTAAAATAATCGCATAGATATCCAGCAATTAATTGAAATATTATAGCGAAAACTGCACTGCCTGCTAATATATATCCAATTTCTACTCCGTTATACCCTACATGTATTAAAAACGTTTGCATATATCCATAAGGTAATGCAAAAGCTATAAAAGCAAATAAGAAACTACAAGCCATCAACAATTCATTTTTTGTTATCTTCATGATACTTCCTCCATATTTTGTAAAATACATTTCTGTATATTCAGTATATCACAGTACCATTCAAAAACAATTTCTTTCTTTCTTTTTCATTCATAATCGTTCATGAAATACATTATATAAATTTGAAATTTTCACCAAATACGTTATTAGTTTCTGTAGCATTTGTTAATACATAAGTGAAGTCATCCGTACATGCAAAATTGTAAAATCCTTTAGTATCCAATTTTGTATTATCTATCACTAAGTATGTGTCTATACTTTTACTTATCGCAACTTCTTTAATTTGAGCACTATCCATCTCTGCTGTAAATGCTTCCTTACTACTTACATCTACACCTGCACAACCAATAAACACTTTATCAAAGTTAAATTTTGATAACTGCTCTACCGCCATGGGTCCCACATTCATTTGGTATACATTAATATTTCTTCCACCGATGACAACTACTTCAATAGCATCGTTCGCACTTCGAACTAAATCACTGTGCGTAATTATTTTTACTTTTTTGCCTTCTAAATAGGCTGCCATATTCATAAATGTAGTTCCACCATCAACAAAAATACAATCTCCATCTTCAACAATTTTTGCACAAGCTGCGCACAATGAAGTTTTAGCTTCTTTTTGTAGATCCTTCTTTTCATTCATCGTTAGTTCTTTATTATCAGTAAGAATGCTACTCAAAGAAACTTTTATTGCTCCTCCGTGTACTCTTCTCAATTTATTTTGTTTTTCAAGTTCTTCTAGATCTCGTCTTACCGTTGATTCTGAAGTATTTAATTGCTTGCATATAAGCTTCAATTTAACACTACCGTTTTTATTAATTTCTTGTAAGATAAACAACATTCTTTCACTTGCTAACATTACTTCACCACTTTCGCAAATGTTGCTGTAATATTTTGTGGGCGCGTGATTGCTCCCCCTACAACTGCACAATGACATCCTAATGCTAATGATTCTTTCAAGTCTTGAGGAGTATTAATTTTTCCTTCAGCAATTAAAGGAACCTCTAATACTTCTACTAGTTTTTTCATTAGTTCAAAATTAGGTCCTTCTACTTGTTTCGAATAAGACGTATATCCACACAATGTAGTCGATACACAATCAAATCCAATTCTTTGTGCTTCAATACATTCTTCATAGGTAGAACAATCTGCCATCGTTAATACATTGTTTGCTTTAATATAGTTTACTAAATCTTCTATTTTTTCTCCATTTGGACGTGTTCTCGCAGTTGCATCCAATGCGATCATTTCACATCTTGTTTCTAAAAGTTCATCCACTTCTTTTTTAGTAGGAGTTATATAAATTTCACTGTCTTCATAGTTTCTTTTAACAATCCCTATGATTGGTAAATCCACATTCTTTTTAATTTCCATGATATCTTCTTTACTTTGAGCACGAATACCACTAGCGCCACCTTGTTTGACTGCCAATGCCATTCTTCCCATAATAAATGATGAATGTAGTGGCTCATCTGATAATGCCTGACATGATACAATTAACTTACCTTTTACTTTGTTTAACATAAGACTATTCTCCTTTTTCTATATTATACAACAAATTCGCTGTTTTTTTATTATTTGCATACAAAAAACAAAAAAATGCCGTTGAACACTTATATTTTTCTATTCTATTTAATAATTGTATAAATCCTTTTTTCATTGAATCATACCTCATTATCATATCATTACTAATGCTATGACTTAAATAATATATAAAAAATGTTATGACAACATTTTCGTGCTTATCATAACATTTTTATATTTCTTTGCTTATACTAGTTCTTTAATTGTATTCACTAAATCAATTGCACATAATTTGAATTCT
>CAMQRS010000039.1 GCA_947036815.1 uncultured Erysipelotrichaceae bacterium | reverse complement strand
TTATGAACTACTTAAATGAATTAGATAAAGAAGGAATTATTGCTTCTTTAGTGTATCGCAATATACATCCTCAAGCAGTTTCGGATTATCAAAAATGTAGTGCTTTTTATCAATCTAAAGAGAATAATGAAGTTGAAATAAAAGCATATGAAACAGCATTAGCATACTATGAAAAAGAGTTGAAGGCTCATGCTGGGAATGTGATTATGGTATCTTTTGGACAAAATAAAGCAGAAATCGAAAGTTATGATTCACTGATAAAAGCGAATTCAAAACTACTAAAAGAAACAACGATGAAAAAGAAATTTATGTTTGAAGCATATGTGCCGAAAGCAGAGATTTCATATACAGGAATGGCTTATCCTGTTGCAGAAATATCAGACAAACCATTCAAAGAAATATTTGATGCAATCATGAAAATTAACTTAATGGATGATGCTATTTGGATCGATATTCATGAAGTATTAATTGCTGCATTGAATAAAGGTGAAAAAGTACATTTAAAAGGATATAATGGGAATCAAACTGATTTAATGGTAATGTTGAATGAATTAGAAGATGAAAATACACAGTCTAATTTTATTAACTGTAGTTCAGCTTCTAATATTCCGACTGGAGAAGTATTCACAAGCCCTAAATTAAGGGGTAGTCATGGATTACTTCATATTCAAAAAGTAAGATTATCTAAGATTGAGTTTAGCAATATTAAATTAGTGATTGAAGATGGATGTACGAAATCTCATTCATGTGAGAATACAGATGACAAACAACAAAATGATAAACTAATGAATGATTATATATTTCATGATAGAGAAAGTTTGCCAATGGGTGAATTTGCTTTAGGAACAAATACATATGCATATTCATTAGCAAAAGAACTTGGTGTTTTATATAAGTTACATACATTAATATATGAAAAATTAGGACCACATATCGCAATTGGAGATACTTGTTTTGCATTCTCTGAAACACAAGAACGTATTTCTAAGTATAATCATAAACGATTTGTAGCTACTGATAATGAAATTAGTATTAAACGTTTAGAAGACCCAAAAGAAGCATACTTTGGATTACATTACGATTTAACTGTTCCATATGATGAAATTGGATCAATTGTAGTGTATAATAGAGATGGTTCTACAACAGAAATCGTAAAAGATGGACGTATTGTATTAGCAGGTTGCGAATACATGAATACATTCTTATAAGGAGTCATTATGGCAAAGAAACAAAAAACAATATTAAAAAAGAGCAGATTTCCATTTTTGAAATATGCGTCAAATACATGTGTATTATTTCCCATTTTATTTATAGCGATGGTTGTATCGATTATGATGCAATTTCAAATGGATTATCAGACCGTCATAAATGAAAATCCTATCCTATTAGTAGGGTTTGTTGTATCTATAATAAATCTATTAATTTGGAAAAGCTTAAAAAATATAAGAATCCAATTAGAGGCGAATGAAAATGTTCACTTCAATAGATTAATGATTTATGTATACATTTTTATCTTGTTTGTTACATTAAATTATCCATCATCTTTCATGTTGGGATTAACAGCATTCAAGTACTTTGATTGGAAAAAACATTCGCTTCAAGATTCATACTATGAAGTAAAAAAAGAATCAAAGTTAAAATGGTTAATCTTAATGACGCTAGGATATGTTGTATTAGCAGCGCTATCGTTTTGGTTCTTAAACGCATTTAGATAAAATAAAGCAAGTGACTATTCGCTCTCATAAGCAATGTCGCTTGTTTTTTTATTGTTTACTAGTACAAATGGTAAATGAGATGTTTATAAATGAATACTGTGACGTAAAAGAAGACATATAACAACCGATTGGATGTTACTTTATGAAGTAGGTGCTATTTAAAAAAGATGGGGTGTAGCGCGCTAGGATAACGTTATATAGAAGGTTGTAATATTTGTGTATAACGTTATAAGAAATTTATAAGATAAAAAAAGTAGGAATTAAGATATTGTCTTAACTCCTACTTTTTTAGTATGCTACATAAGCAATTGAAGAATTATTTATGCATTTTGTTTTAAGTCAGCACTCATTCCTAATTGATTCTTTGTAATGAATGTGATTGTTTGAATGATAATCAATAAAGAAATAAAACTAAATACGGCGATCATTGCATTTTGAGTAATGACTCCTGAAGCAATGACTACAAATCCATCTAATACTAGTAAGATAGCTGATAGTTTTAATGCTGGGATAAAGTGATTAATGATTAATGATAATAAGTCAGTTCCCCCAGTTGCACATTGTCTGTTTAAGGCAATTCCAATTGCACTACCAACAAGTAGTCCTCCAATGATTGCACAAATACTTAGTTCAACAATAGGGTTCATAGCTGGTAAAAAATCAGCTATATATACCATGGGTACAAATTTCATACAAATAGGAGTAGCGATAGTAATGAATAAGGTTTTGATTCCAAAACTCTTTCCTAATAATAATACTCCAATAACCAATAAAGGGAGAGAAATGCATAAGCTCATGACATCTACGGAAATACCAGTGATAGTAGAGAAAATTAAAGATAATCCAGTAATTCCTCCTGGAGCTAATCCGCTAAATATAAATATATTATTAACAGCGATTGCTGTTAATATTGCTGATATACTAATCCATAAATAATCAAATATAATATTGTTTTTTTTCATTTTACTCTCCTTCTTTAAAATAAGAACTCTCAGTAGAGAGTTCTTAACAATTATAGATTAAACTTTTTAGCTGCGTTATCGATAGCTGCACGGCATTTGTGAACACCAGCAGTATATCCTTCTGGATCTTTAAAGATGGCAGAAGATAATACGATTACATCAGGGCTGTATTGAACTAATGGTTCTAAATTATCAACTCTTAAACCACCATCAATTGCTAATTCACATGTAGGATTTTTTTCGTCAATCATTAGACGAGCACGTCTTACTAAATCAGGAACACTTTTTCTCCATCCCCAGTTGTCTAAACCATCTGTTTCATCAACTCCGTGAGTAACGATGTGTAAACGATCAATATCGTAAATTGATTCTTCAACAAAACATAAAGGAGTATAACATCCAAGTGTTAAACCAACTTTCATTTTTCTTTCACGACACCAGTTAATAATGTAAGCTAGTTGCGCTCCGATAAAGTGTTCTGCAGGAATAATTAACATGTTAGCTCCCGCTTGGTGAATTTGTTCAATAAACATTTCATCCATCGAGATTGTGTATATATGACATTCGATATCCTTATCTGTTTCTGGACGTACACCTGCTATGATTTGGTGACCTCCCATTAATTTCATGTTTTGTAAATCATGCATGTCTGCTGCATCTGCATGAATATAGTCTACTCCAGCATCGCTAGCTTCTTTAACTACGTCTGCAATTCTTCCGTAATTTACGTGTGCTAATCCAGCTGCTATTTTAATATGTTTCATTTTTTTTCCTCCATGTTTCTTTCAACATCTCCATTTTATGTATTTTTAGGTGTTTATGCAAGTATGTAAAGGGGATTTAATGTGTATATTGATATGGCAATTTATGAACATTCATATTACCATATTAAAGTGGTACAATCTTATACATTTACATGTTGATATGCATCACCATTAATAGTATTCTTTAGGTATAAAAATAAAAGGAGAATTGTAATATATGTTTTTTAAAAAAAGAGAAGAAAAAAAAATCTACTCACCGGTAGATGGAAGATTGATAAATATTGAAAATGTGAATGATCCCGTGTTTTCTACTAGAATGATGGGTGATGGATTTGCAGTTGAAATTAGTGATGATAAATTTTATGCTTGTGCAGATGGAACAATCAGCGCAGTGTTTCCTTCATTACACGCCTATGGATTAAAACTAGATAATGGTTTTGAAATTTTAGTACATATCGGATTAGATACAGTATGTGAAAACGGAACAGGATTTAAGTGCCACAAACAGTTAAATGACGAAGTTAAAGCGGGAGACTTAATTGTTGAAATTAATCGTGAATATTTACTGGAAAAAGAATATGATTTAACAACGATGGTTATATTTACGAACAAAGATTCATATAAATCATTTACTTGTGAATACGGTAAAGAAGTTATTGGTGGAACAGGCGTAGCTGCAACTTATAAATAAAAAGATACAGCTAAGCTGTATCTTTTTATTTATTTGGATTATTTTTATTTTTATAGTGTTTTCTTACAATGCTTTTAAGTCGAATGATATCATAGTCATAAAGTAGTGTATTTATAACAATAACTGGTATGTCAGAAACTATTTTCATATCACTGGTAGAAATGATTAAATCTATATTCTCTAGTGAATGTTCAGATACACTGATATAACTAACCATGTCAACGATTTCAATTTCACTAAAATCTTTTAATTTATTGATTAGTAGATAAGTAGCACCACTGCCACTATGGCTAACTAACAAAGTTTTTAAACTTTCCTTTTGTCTGTCTATTGCGGCAGCTAAATGTAATGCAAAGAAACCAATTTCTTCGTCACTTAATTGACAGTTATATTCATCTTCAATGATGTGCATCGATTTTTTAACAATATTAAAGGTATTCATATAGATAGATTTAATATCGTCAATCAGTGGATTTTCAATAGGAATCGCATGCTTGAATCTAGGAATCGCAGGAGATAAGTGATTTGATACGCTATCATATAGTTCTTTATCTAATGATAAATCATAAGGTAATTGATGTTGCCAATGTTGAATTAATGAATACACAATATTATCTAATTTATCTCGCTCATCAAAACTAATTGGTGTATTGTTTTGTAAAGAAATAAAGAATACTTGTAAGTACCTTAACTCTGTTTCAGTAAAGTGAACTTGATAGTGATT
The DNA here is from genome assembly GCA_947036815.1 of uncultured Erysipelotrichaceae bacterium. Taxonomy (GTDB): domain Bacteria; phylum Bacillota_I; class Bacilli_A; order Erysipelotrichales; family Erysipelotrichaceae; genus CAMQRS01. The sequence goes on along the minus strand of CAMQRS010000039.1, from coordinate 11,602 downwards.
CTCTAGCGCGTTTACTAATTCGCAGACATCATCATAAAATGGTTGAGGTCTTAATTCTTCAATGAATTCACTTGATAAAGTTACATAGTGTTTTTCCTGAATACGAATCAAGGTACCAAATAGATGAAGTGTTACTTGTACAAGAGAAGTAAACAATAAGTGTTTAATATATGTATTATTTACACTCTCTAATAGTTGAAGAAATTCTTGGATTTCATCATCATTTATATCAAGTGCTAAGAAGGGGAAAGAACCATCACACTCTTTGCTAGGATCTTTAACAAATGCTGAGAATGTAGCATATCCATTATCTTTACTTAACATATCTATTAATAACTTACGTAAATTCTTTTCACTACCTTGAATGTTTAAACCATTGTTGTTCTTACGAAGTAAGGTGATTTTGTATTGTTCAAGAAGTGGAGTGATAGATAAAATATCTTTATGAATTGTAGCTCGACTTACAAATAAGTCATCCGCTAATTCATATACACGGCAGTTTTGATTGGTAATAAGCTTAATCACGATAAATATTTGTCTAGCTTCTTTAGAATAATCAATATTTGATTTCTTCTGTTCGTGAATTAGTTGATATACATGAAGTTTATCTTGTTTAAGGCCTTCAATAGAAACACCCACACCAGTTTTTTTAATTAATTTCAAATTATTTTCGTCTAGCCATTGTTCCACAGAATAAAGGTCATTACGAATGGTCTTGTTGGAAACGGATAATAATTCAGAAATCGAGGTTATAGTAATATAATCCTCTTGTTTTAATAATAATCGTATAATGTCTAAATAACGTTTATTTGTCATAGAAGTACTCCTTAGGGTCTTATTCTACGTGCAAATATATTTTTTGTCAAAAGAAAGAGAGAAACAAAATGAAAAATTTAAAAGAAAGAATACAATTATACAAAGAAGACATGCTTAATGATATTGCTAGTTTAGTGGAAATTCCATCAGTAATGGATAAAACAACGAGTAAAGAAAATGCTCCTTTCGGAATAGAAGTAAGTAGAAGTTTTGATTGCTTTAATGAGATCGCAAGTAGATTAAACTTCGATGTTACAAACCATGAGGGGTATGCAATAGCAGCTCAACTAGGAGAAGGCAGCGATTATATCGGAATCTTAGCTCATTTAGATGTTGTTGGTATTATGAATAGAGATAAATGGTTAACTTCACCATATGAAATGAAGGTAATCGATAATATTATGTATGGTAGAGGAGTGAATGATGATAAAGGTCCATTAATTGCAGCGTTATATGCGATGAAAATCGTAGAAGATATGAAAGTTAAACTTAAGTATCCAGTACGTTTAATTGCTGGTGGTGCAGAAGAAACAACGTGGGAATGTATGAAGTACTACTTCAGCAAAAACCAACAACCCGTATATGCATTTTCACCAGATGGAAACTTTCCAATCGTAAATGGAGAAAAAGGAATCTTACAAACAAGATATGTATTTAATAGTAGTGATGATGAAATAGAAATAAAAAGTAAAAATAGAGTGAGTTTCGTGTGTGATCAATTAGAAGTGATGATTGATAATGGGGTGAATCTAGACTTTGTTACACATGCTGCATCAATCACAAAAGAAGAGAAAACTAAAATTGTATATGAAGGAACAACTGCGTTATCTAGAAATCCTCAAAGAGGAGATAATGCAATCTTTAAATTTGTGAAAGACTTTGTAGGGTATACCTTCAAAGATAGTGCGTTATCGCAATTAGTTCAATTAATACATGATGAATTTTTAGATGATTTTTATGGAGAAAAAAGCGGATTATATGCAATTGATGAAAGTATGGGAACAACTTCACATTGTTTAATGTCAATTACTTGGAACACGGATGTAAAAGAATTATGTATGGATACTAGAACTGTTAAATCAACGACTATCGAAGCGTGCCAACATAGATTAGAAGAAATTGCACATGCACATCAAGCAACGGTGGAAGTTATAAATATGAAACCTTTATTATTTGTTGATGAAACTAATAAATTAATTCAAAGTTTAAAAGCAGCTTATTATAGTGTAATGAATGAAGAAGCTGAGGTACTTACTAAAGGTGGAGCTTCTTATGCAAGAACATTAGATAATGGAGTTGCCTTTGGTGCAACCTTTGAAGGAGAAAATCCAAATCCACATATGCCTAATGAAAATATGAGTGTAGATTCATTACTTAAAGCATGCGAAATTTATGTACAAGCATTATTGAAATTAGGGGAATAATTGTAACTCTTATGTATCTTAAATAGTAATAGGTATAAAAAAACAAAGCTGAACGATAGTGTCCAGCTTTGTTTTTATTATATATGAGGTAGCAATCGATTGTGATAGCTACAAATTATTTGATTTCTGCAATCGTAATATATCGAACAAACTTTCCTTTATATACAGGAGCTTGATCAATAATAGTATATCCATGTTTTGCTAGTAATGGATTCATTACTTCATTTGTTAGAATTACTAAATGATTGGATATAGTACTACAAGCCTTGATAATCGTATCTTGAATAGCAGGATCAATGGGTACGAACACACCATAAGGAATATCCAATATGATGGTATCGTACCATTCCTTTATATCAATGATATCTTTATTTAGGATATCTAATTCATATCCAAAATGAGATAGATTTTGTTTTGCGATATCTACAACCTTAGGAATCAATTCATTTCCTACGGGATTAGCACCGATGGTTAATAGTTCCAACAATACGTTTCCACTACCACAACAAGGATCAATAACACTTTTTGATACATCATGCTTCATCGCTAAGTTAGCAAGTATACGAGCAGTTCGAACGCTGCAAGCAAAGGAATATGAATTTGGTTTACTTACGTGTTGAAGGGTATTGTTTTTCAAAGTTAATAAGTAACCAAAATAGTAAGTATCTCCGACTTTCGTTAAACCTAATAATTGTTTCGGATGTTTAACATCAATTTCTCCTTCAATCACAAAGCCAACCTCTTTTAACTCACTAAGACGCGATTCATAAGTAATGTCTAAGGTAGGGTGCTTTAAATATACGATTTGAAAGGTATCAAAATCTAATTTATTAGCTTCTATTTGTTGGCATAAGTCATTCATGTTTTTTGCTGTGTGTAGTATTTCTAATTTATGTTTTATAAGGATACTTCGAGTAATATCAAAGTCAATATTACTTAGTATCACTTGATTTTGTATATCCTGTTGAAACAGTTGTCTATAAAATAAGTTGTGAAGTTGTTCTTCACCGTTTCCAAAAGTACTTATATACATGTATTTATTATTCATAGAGACCTCTTTCTTCAATGTATTTTAGTATATCACAATAATACATACTAGTGATAATTTTGTGAATTGTTGCATGTATATATATATGGTATAATTTGAGTATTAAAGGGGTGTTAAAATTATGTTATCTAGAAAAGACGGAAATAAGAGAATAAATATCACTAAAAAGGATTACCTTATATTTATAATAGGGTTTTTAACTGGAATAGTTATCATAAGTCCAATAATAAGATACTTTTTCTAATATCTTCACAAATGTTATACATGATAGCGAATTCTGTGTAGTCTAACGAATATATCGCAAAAAGAGCAAGCTTAGAAATTAAGCGTTGCTCTTTTTTTCTTTTGAAATACTTTAAAACAATCGTATATAACAAGCATAAAGTAACCGTTTACAATTTTTTGTGGATTTAATTAATAAATGTAAGATTAACTATTGACAATGGCCTTGTTTATAAATATAATGTAAACATAAAAGATGTAATGTTATAACATTATATCAAATAAGAAAGGAGAACGATTTGAATAAAATATTATTAGTAAGTCATGGAACGATGGCTAAGGGAGTTTGGGACGCCATAAACATGATAATTGGTGAATCAAACAATGTATTAAATGTATGTTTATCTAAGGACAAAGACTCTGAGAGCTTCAAACGAGAATTAACTGAAATTATTGAATCAATTCCAGTTGAAGAAAATTTAATTGTGGTTGCTGATATTCTTGGGGGGTCACCATACACGAGCTCTTTAGATATATTAAACTCTAAAGGTAGATTAAATGAAAGTATCGTTGTGAGTGGAATGAATCTATTATTAGTGCTTTCATTAGCGATGAAACAAGAAATACTAAGCAAATCAGATGTATGGGAAGTAATAAATGAATCTCAGAAAGGGAATACAATTTTTTCACTAGCGGAGGATGATGCTAGTGATGATGATGAATTGTAAGAGGAAAAAAATATGGCGATTAGCTTTATAAGATGTGATGATCGTATCATACATGGACAAGTTGTAGTTCGTTGGGCAACGGAATATCCTTGTGATGGGATTATCGCGGTAAATGACAAGGCAGCAAATAATGATGTAATTAAAACAGCATTAAAGTCAGCATCAACAAAGAAAACTTTTATTTGGACATATGACCAATTTAAGTCGAAAATGCACGAAGCGATAAAAAGTGAAAAAAAATATTTTGTTATTACGAAAGAACCTATTCTTATGGCGAAATTACTTGTAGACGATAACATGCAAGTAAATACCAAGGTATTAAATATTGGACCACAAAGTGCAAAAGTAGGAACGGTAAATATTAATAAAAATGCAGATATTACAAAAGAAGAGGTAGAAGCATATGAAAAAATTCATCATGCAGGCTATGAGATTAGTTTTCAATTAGTACCAGATATAAATAAAGTATTATGGGAAAAAGCAAGAAACAAATTTAAATAAAAAGGAGAAACAAAGTGGAAATTAGTTTAATTCAAGCGTTGATAATAGGTTTATTATCATATTTAGGTTCATTGTCATGTCCGTGGTTATTAGGACTGACTGGAGGATGGTATACAATTACTAGACCTTTAATTTCAGGATTTTTAATCGGAATAATTTTAGGGGATGTGGAAACAGGAATTATCGTAGGGGTTGCAGTGCAAATAGTATTTATCGCATTAGTTACACCTGGAGGGCAAATGCCTCAAGATCTTAATGCTGCTGCTTTTATTGGGGTAACATTAGGGATTTTAACAGTAAAACAAGGGGGAACAGTTGAATCTGCAGTAGCAATTGCTACAGCAGTTGGAGCGATTGGAACAATCTTCCATAACTTCATGATGTTTACTAATACTTTTTGGAATACAAGAGCAATCAAAGCTATTGAAAAAGGGGATTATAGAGGATTAGCATTAAATCATTGGATACTTCCACAAATGGTACAAGCTTGTTATAGAATTATTCCAACAGTAGTTATTCTATATTTAGGGCAATCATATGCAAATGAAATTATTGCAATGTTCCCAGTAGAAAGCTATGTAATGAGAACACTAACAGCACTTGGTGGAATGTTACCAGCAGTTGGGGTTGCGATTTTAGTTAAACAAGTTACGAAGAAAAATATAGATATTATTAGATTCTTATTAGGATTTACATTAGTTGCAGCAATTGGTATTAACATGATCTCACTTGCAATCATTGGTGGATTCTTTGCATACAGTCACTTTACATATACAGCTACAACAGTTGCTGCTGGAAATGCAAGTGCATCTAATGATTTAGAGGAGGAGTTATAAAATGAAAAAATTATCTAATAAAACACTAAGAAAATCATGGCTACGTTGGATGTGTGGAAACTTGTCTTCAATGTCATTCCAATGGTTAGCATCGTTTGGTTTCAGTGATTCTATGGTTCCTGTAATCAAAGAATTATATGGTGGGGATAAAGAAGAAGAAATAAAAGCATTGAAAAGACATTCAGCATTCTATAACACAGAACCTCAAATTGGTTGTATTATCAATGGTGTGACTTGTGGATTAGAAGAAGAACGTGCTAATGGTGCAGACATTGATGATGAAGTAATTAATAGTATTAAATTAGGATTAATGGGACCGATAGCAGGTATTGGAGATGCTATGATTCCGGGTATGTGGGTTCCATTATTATTAAGTATCGCAATCGGATTAGCAGAGGGCGGTAACATTATGGGTCCAATATTCTATATTGTTACATACCTATCAAGTGTTACCTTAGGAAGTTACTACTTATTCTTTAAAGGATATCAATTAGGTACAAAATCTATTGATATGATCGTTGGAGAAGCAGCAAGTAGAGTAAGAGAAGCATTTAACTTATTAGGTGCAATTGTAGTAGGGGGAGTTGGAGCTTCTTATGTAAATGTTACTACAAGATTTGTTATTGAAACTGGAGATGTAGATGCACCAGTTATTGCAAATGATGTATTAAATAATATTTTCCCTAAACTTTTACCTTTAATAGTAATATTATTCTGTTGGTGGTTAATGAGTAAAAAGAATGTATCAGCGCTTAAAGTAATGGGGATTTTAATTGTGATTTCAATGGCGGGTGTAGCGATTGGATTCTTCTAAGATAGACATATCTAAATCAGATTTATCTAAAATAAATAAGGAGATTACTACGGCACTGGTCAATAAATCAGCTGTAAATGCAAAAAATGCAATTAAAGTAGAAGATATGGAGTTAACATGTTCCTTGAAATTACAATACTTCCTAGTTGAAGAATTTGTAAGAAGTGATTTCATAAAAGTTTGTGAAGATGGGAGAATTTACCTGCTTCATGAAAAATGGGAAAAAGAAAAAAGAAAAGTACAATTTGTGTACACTTCGATTTTGGTATTTCCTATAATACTGGGGATAATTTTACTAGTATTATAAAATTGATCTAAATTAAGTGTGGGGTGTCTATGAGATGCCCCACATAATTTTTAAAAATAGGAATTGTATGAATTTTATATGCTAATAAATAGTATTGATATACTACTTGAAGGAGACTGTGATGGAAATAAAGAACGCAAATATTTGCCATGATTATTTAAATGGGGTAATAGAAGGACAGGAAGTTATTACGAGTACAAAAATACTAAAAGACGCACGACACTTTTATGAATGTGATGACAAGAAACTAAGTGATGATACAGTGATGTACGAAGTGTACATGTATTCGCAAGGAAACTCAAAACAAAGAGGAAACTTAAACTGGGGATTAACAGTAATGAAACCTGTTTATGTAAATGGGGAATGCAATATGACAAGAGGTCATTTTCATGAAGATTTAGACTGTGCGGAGTTTTACTTTGGATTAGGTGGAGAAGGATTGTTATTGTTGATGGATGACGCTAATCACTGCTGGGCTGAAAAAGTAGAAGTAGGAAGTGTACATCATATTGATGGTACAATTGCTCATCGCTTAATCAATACAGGAAATGAAGAATTTAAAGTAGGTGCGTGTTGGAACACGACGGCAGGTCATGATTATGAACGTATTGAAGATCATCCTTTTACAGTACGTGTATATAAAAAAGAAGGAACAATAGTAACGGAGGAAAGATAATGAGTTATTTGAATTTTAAATCAAAATATGAAAAACACCCAACAACTAAGATTGTTGGACATAACGCAATAACGGGTTATAAAAATATAAAACAAGAATTAGAAAATCGTATAAAAGAAGATACAGTATTGATATTTGATTATTATCCTGGGGTAGATGAAGAAGAAGTAAAAGAACTGATTCAATCATTGAACCCAAGTACAGTAATTGAGTCTAAACATATCTTCAAAGATGAAAAAACAATTACAGAACAAATGAAGTATCACTTAACTGATGATAGAGTATTTGGGAAAATGTATGCAGGAGATTTCTCAGACTTTATTGATGCTGACAAATTACAAGAAGCAAAAGATACGTTAGCACAGGCTACTGGACTTACGATCATTTGTGGTGTAGGAGCTTCTCTAGTGAGTGAAATTGGAATCATAGTATACTTTGATATGGCAAGATGGGAAATACAAATGCGTTTTCGTAATGGGGGAACCAACTATAAAGCGGAGAACCCAAACGAAGATATCTTAAGAAAATATAAAAGAGCATTTTTCATTGAATGGAGAATGGCTGATAAACATAAACAAAGATTATTTAATAAGTTTGATTATGTAGTAGATACAAACAAAACTAATGATCCTAAAATGATTAGTGGGGAAACGTTTAAAGCATCACTTGAGCATTTAGTAACAAATCCATTCAGAACAGTTCCTTATTTCGATCCAGGAGTATGGGGTGGTCAATGGATGAAAGAAGTTTGTAACTTAGACCCAAGTAAGCCGAATTATGCATGGAGTTTTGATGGAGTACCAGAAGAAAACTCTATTTTGTTTGATTATGATGGTGTTGTATTTGAATTGCCAGCGATGGATGTAGTATTATACCAACCATGTAAATTATTAGGTAAACAAGTGTATGCACGTTTTGGAGCAGAATATCCAATTCGTTTTGACTTTCTAGATACAATAGAAGGTCAACCGTTGTCATTACAAGTACACCCATTAACAGAGTATATTAAGAAAAATTTCGGGATGAGTTATACACAAGATGAATCTTACTATATACTAGATTCTGTAGAAGGAGCTCAAGTATATTTGGGGTTAAAAGAAGATATTGATTCAGATGAAATGATAGAAGATTTAAGAAGTGCGCAACGTGGAGAAATCAGCTTTGATGCAGAAAAATATATCAATACATTCCCAGCTAAAAAACATGATCATTTCTTAATACCAGCAGGTACATGCCACTGTAGTGGAAGTGGAGCGATGGTATTAGAGATAAGTGCAACACCATATATTTTCACATTTAAATTATGGGATTGGGATCGTTTAGGAATGGATGGATTACCAAGACCTGTACATGTAGAACATGGAAAAGAAGTTATCCAATGGGATCGTACAACACCTTGGGTAGAAGAACATTTAGTAAATGCTACCTATGAAATTGAAGAAAATAGTAATTGTGATTTAGTAGAACATACGGGATTACATGAATTAGAGTTTATCGAAACTAGAAGATACACAATTAGTAAAAAATCATTGCACCATACAAATGACAATGTGAATATGTTGAATTTAATTGGTGGTAAAGAAGCAATAGTTGAAAGTCCAACGAATGAGTTTGAACCATTTATTGTACATTATGCAGAAACTTTTATTGTACCAGCGAATGTAAATGAATATACAATTTCACCTTATGGAATGAGTGAAAACGAAGAAATTAAAGTATTGAAAGCATACGTGAGATAATCTATGAGACATTCAATTATAAGTGATCAAATAAATCAAGAGTTAGAGAGAGCTTGTATCGTTGCTAAAGAGCAAGGATATGAAGAAATTGAACTACATAATGTATTTGGTAAAAGTATCGAAGAGTGTAGCGATGAGGAAGCTTATAAAATAAAAAGTATCCTTGATACATATGGATTGACTGTTAGTAATATAGCGAGCACGATATTCTTCATGTGTCCATTAAAACCGCATTACAAACTTTCTATGTTTAATTCTGAATTTCATTGTATTGAAGGTGATGTTCAAAACCACTTAAACTATTTAAAAAGAGCTGCCATTATTGCAGATATTCTAAATTGCGACAAGATACGAGTGTTTCCATTTAGATTTCCAGATAATGAAGAAATTGAAGTAGTAGGAACTATAGAAGATATGGAATGTATTGTGAACAACTTAAAGTTAGCATGTGAAATTGCAAGTGAGTACAATAAAACAATTGTATTAGAAAATTGTCCGTATTCTCATTGCCCTAAAGGGGAAATGACAAAACAACTTCATTCTTTAGTGAATCATGATAACATGATGTTGTTATGGGATCCTGCGAATTCATATCGTGCTGAGAAAAACAAAGTTCCAAATAAATACACTTCTTTATCATTAATAGAAGAGTTCGAATTAATAAAAAATACGATAGGACATATTCATTTTAAAAACTATGAATATGTAGAAGGTTTGGAGAAACCATTCGTTCATAAAACTTTAATGAGTGGAGACATCGATTATTCGCTTATTGTTGACAATTGTAGGAGCATAGAACAAGATGTATGTATATCGTTAGAGCCAGAGGTGGCTTTTAAGGAGTGCATACAATCTATGAAAGAACTGAAAGGGATTATATAAATGAAAGTCGGATTTAATATTCAAGCAGATGTTGAAGCTATGGAATTTAGATATGGTGATGGAGTATATGGACCAATTACTGAGAAAAGAAAACTTGATGATATTCGTTCAAGTTTAAGTAATCCAGATGTAGAAGGACCAGAATATGTATACGCCGTGGCAATGGATGTCGCAAAAGAAGAACATAAAGAAGATTTAATAAATCGTAATTTACTATATGGAGCTATGATTTTTTCAAAAGGAGTCGTAGGGGAAGAGCCAGTTCGTAGTCAAGGGCATATACATGCAATTTCTAAATCGTGTAATGCATCCACTTGTGAGGTGTATGAAATTTTAGAAGGGGAAGCATATATTTATATGCAAGAAAGCGCTAATGATAACCCCGGAAAATGTTATGCAATTCATGCGAAAGCAAACGAGGTTGTTATAGTGCCGCCAAATTGGGCTCATGCCACAATAAATGCCAATCCAGAAACAGCAATGTTGTTCGGTGCATGGTGTGTTAGAGATTATGGATTTGACTATGCAGAGGTAAGGGCTCATCACGGTGTTGCATATTTTCCTCAAATGAAGGATAATAGGGTTATATTTAAATCTAACAAACATTATCAAGCACAGGATATTATTATTAAAGGTACTAGAACTTTTCCAGAATTCAATATTGAACCAGGAGTGCCTATTTATACTCAATATGAAAATAATCCTAGTTTATTTAATTTTGTAACAAATCCGAATATAGCAAATCATATTTGGGAAAATTTTAAGCCATAAATTATAAGGGAGATAAAAATGAAACTAAATTTTAGCAAAGGCGCTGTTCCTTTATATTTACAAATAAAAGAACAAATAAAAAAAGACATAGAAGACAAAAACTATGTATATGGACAGTTGATTCCTAGTGAACTAGAATTTGAGAAGTTTTATAATGTATCAAGAATTACAGTTCGTCAAGCGATCCTAGATTTAGAAAAAGATGGATATGTGAAAAGAACTCGTGGTAAAGGTACAAGTGTTACTTATAGTGATAAGATTGATGAAAATTTAAGTGCGATTCGCTCATTTAGTAAAGAAATGGCTGATAGAGGGAAGCAGGCAAAGACAATATATACAGAAATTGATTTAGTAAAAGCAAATCAAGAGATTGCAGAGCATCTTCAATTGGATGAAGGTGAAAATGTATATCGCTTATATCGTGTTCGCGGTGCAGATGATGAAGCTATTGTTGTGTTTGAAACATACTTGTCAGGGAAATTTGATTTTCCTTTAAATAAAGAAGCTTATGAAAAATCTATGTATGATGTATTTGAATCTATAGGTGTGCATATGCCTACACGAGTAAACGAAAAATTTGAGGCAATGCTAGCAGATTTAACGTTATCTAAAGCTTTGAAGGTAGCGATTGGTAGTCCTATTTTAAAAAGGGTACGAGTTTCTTACACGGAATATAATATGCCGATAGAATACACATATTCTTATTATCGAGGAGATCGATATGCATATTCAATCCAACTAAAATCAAATTAAATTATAAAAGGAGCTTTTGCTCCTTTTATTGGTTCTTTAAATTCTAGTGTTGGTGGAGTAAAAACTATTACTAAATAGGCTGTAA
>CAMQRS010000038.1 GCA_947036815.1 uncultured Erysipelotrichaceae bacterium | reverse complement strand
CTATATCAAATGTAACGTAAACTCTCGTCACGAGCTTTATAACTGGCTTGATAGACAAAAAAATAACTAGGAAACGTGTTTGTTCCCTAGTTTTTTTTCATGGATGAGAATAGTATGGTAATTCACTAAACATTGGCCAATATTCTAAACATATCCATCCTACAATAACAACACTAACCATTGATATTACAGTTATTAATATTCCTTTTTTAAACATTTGATTCGCATCTAATCCATAAGCTACTGGTATTGCACGAATACTTATTGGTAAGATGTATTCAGCATTGAATGCCATAATACAAATGAACCAATACGGAATAGGATTCAATCCTAATTCTGTAGTAAAACTTAATACAATAGGAATCATTACTGCTGCTGAAGTTGTTGAGTTCGTAAATTCAGAGATTAATCTTGATGCAATAGTAATTATAATTAAGGTAGTAATTCCTCCATCTAAATTCATTGCCGTTACTAATCTTGCTAGTTCAGCACTTGCTCCAGATGCATTTACTAATGAACCTAATGCTAATCCTCCACCAAACAGAATCATCATTCCCCACATCGTTCCTTGCTGTGCTTCTTCCCACGTAAGTAACGGTTTTTTATTCACTGCTGATGTAATCACAAACATTAACATACCTAGAATTAAGAATATATATGCCGGTTCTAATCCTGGTAATATATCTGCAAATAAAGGTCTTGCGAATGCTCCTACCATTGCTAATACAAACATGATAGAACAGATGATTTCATCACTTTTCATTGGTCCTAATTCGTCATAACTAGTTTTGAAGTATTCTTTTGTTCCTTCTAAACGTTCTACTTTAAAAGGCATAATCAACATATACGCTATCAATATAATGATTGATATAACGAAGTATGGTAACATACGAATAACCCAGTCTATATACATAAACTCAGTTCCTATAAATGCTTCTAAGTGTTCAATGGCAGCTAAATTCATTGCTCCACCGATGGGTGATCCAGCTCCTCCAACTCCTGCTCCCCATCCGATACATAAAAGGATTGGAACAGCTGGAGCTGCCTTAGCAATATCATCATATCCTGCAGCTTTCAGCATTGACACTGCAATTGGACAAAGTAATGCAACGACCGCAATATTTGGCATTGCTACAGATAATACAACAGATGCCAATAACCATACAACGATTTGACTCTTCATCGATGGTCCAATCAATGACAATGTTTTAAGTGCTAATCTTTTATCTAATCCAATCTTACACCAAGGTAACGTAAGTAGACCAGAACCGAAAATTAAAATGATACTTGCTGAAAAGTATTGAGAAGTCAAATCTTGCATTGGTGCAAGATTAAAGAATGCATTAACAACTACAGGAATTAATCCTGTAATTGCGATATGTACAGGTCTTGTTGACCACCAATAAATACACCATAAAAGAATTCCCACTGCTTGTGCACTAGTACTCGATAATACATCTGACAATAAAACTATTGCCATCGCGCATATGATTGGTCCTAATGCTAAATTTATATAACGCTTTTTGTTACTCATTTAGTTCTCTTTAATTATGAATTACATTGCATTTTTAAATAATGTAATCATATCTTGTAATGTAGTTTGTCTAGGATTTACTAATATATTTCCTGATTTCATCGCATCTGCTGCCATGACTTCAATTTTATCAGCAGTTACCCCTACTTCACTTAGTGATGCAGGTATTCCTAATGTTTTGTTTAATTGTTTAATTTCTTCAATTAACATTGATGGAGTAAAGTCTGTAGTAACACCGTTTTCTTCTTTAATGTAGTTATAAATTACTTCATAACGTCCTTTATCAGCCAACGCATTGTATTCCATTACTGTTGGTAAAATAATTGAGTTTGCTGTTCCATGTGGTACATGGAAGAATGCACTTACTGGATGTGACATTGCATGTACATTTCCAAGTCTTGCCCAAGCAAATGCAATTCCTGCAAAGTTTGAACCTAACATCATTCCACATGCTGCTTCTTCATCTGCTCTGTTTGCAACAAAACGACGTAAGTTTGCTCCAATTAATTCCATTGCTTTTTCTGCCATTGCATCTGAGAATGGTGAAGCTGCTGTTGATACGTATGCTTCAATTGCATGAATTAGTGAATCTAATCCTGTTGGTGCTGCAATAAATGCTGGTAGACTCATAATTAATGTTGGATCTAATATTGCATATTTAGGAATGTTGAAATAACTAAATACTGATAATTTATAATTTCTTGATTCATCTGTAATAACTGCTGATGCTGTTACTTCAGATCCGGTTCCTGCTGTTGTAGGAATGGCGATAATTGGTGTGATTTCTCCAGGTACTACGTGAGCCCCTTCGTAATCTGTAATTTTTCCACCGTATGTTGCTAATACTCCAACTGCTTTGGCAACGTCCATTGGACTTCCTCCACCTAAAGCAATAATGTAGTCAGCTCCACTTGCATTGTAAGCTGCTGTACATACATTTACGTTATCTACTGTAGGGTTTGGTACTACGTCTAAATATGAAGTTATTTGAACTCCACATGCTTCGATAATATCTACTACTCTTTTTACTACTCCAATTTTTTCTAATCCGCGATCTGAAATCAAGAACACGTGTTTTGATTTGTTTTCTGCTAAAATAGAAGGTAATTTTTTCAAACTTCCCATTCCGAATTCTACTGTTTGTGGTACTTTAAAATTAAAATCTTTCATCTCTTATTTCTCCTTGTTTAACGTTTCATTTACGTTTTTTCACGAAACAATTCACGTCAAGAGAATATCTTAACGTGAATTTTAGTTATATGTTATACCGTGTTAAAGGTATGAATGCTATCTTATATAAAAGCTAATAAACTTGAGTAGAACATGTTTCCACCAACAATTAATAATACTACATATACAACACGTAAGAATGTAATTTTGTCAATTTTTGATAGACATTTCATACCGATTACTAATCCAATTAATGCTAATGGTAATGCGATAATGAATGCACTGTACATTTCAGTTGTATAGTATCCTGAATTGTAATGACTAATACTGTTGTAAGTATTTAATACAATCCAAACCCATGTCATTGTATTACGGAATTTCTCTTTGTCTTTTACTGCTTCTAATGTATATACTGTAATTAATGGTCCACCAATTGTGAATGCTCCATGAACTACTCCTCCTAAAATTAAAGCTCCATAACGAACTGCTTTTTTTGCAGGTGTATCAATAATATCTTCTGTGTATTCTTTTTTAAGTACTAAAGGTGCAATGATTGTTTTGTAAATATTCATTAATGCAATGAATGTTACGATTCCTCCAATTACTACTTTAGCTAAGTTAGGATCTACTTCTTTCAATAACATGTTTCCTAAGATTACTCCAGGAGCACATAACAATACAATTTTTCCTAAATCTTTCCATGCTACATTTTTGATTTCTTTAAATCCTAAAAACCATAATGTTGGAGCACATAATAATGTTGCCCATGCAGTACCTACTGCAGGTCCTAATACTACTGAATGGAAAGGTGCTGATAATACAGTACATCCAAACCCAGTTACTCCTTGAATGAAGAATGCAAATACTTGGTATAAACCTAACCATAAATATTCAATATTAAATATAAAATCCATAATTTTTCCCCCTTGTTTTAAAAATTATTCGTATATCTTCTTAGAACTTCAATTCTGTTCTTTGAATTAGATCTTTTTGTAGAGGTTTCCCTAGTTCTACAAAGTATGCACTATATCCAGCAACACGTACTAACATGTCTTTATAGTTTTCTGGATTTTTTTGAGCTGCTTTCATCGTTGCTGTACTCATAATGTTAAATTGTACATGCATTGCGTTTTTGGCCATGTATTCATCGATGAAATGAATCAAATTATCTCTTCCTTCAATTCCATTTACTGTTTCTTCTGGGAAACGTAAGTTTAATAGTGTTCCATTAGATGCTAATGAATGATCTACTTTCGCTACTGAGTTCGCAACAGCTGTTGGCCCACAAATATCATGTGAACAACATTCCGTATGTACTGGTCCCATATTGTCAGAAATTGGTTCGTATTTTTTACGTCCGTCTAATGATGCGTTTGTATTTAATCCCATTGCAACGTTTGCATTTACTGAGTATACTCCAGGACTGAATTCTCCACCACGTGGTGTAGGCATTCCTTTTACATTTTTACAGTAACATTCAAACATGAATTTGAATAAATCATCTGCATAATCATCATCATTTCCAAAGTGATGTACTTTAGAACTATTTACTAATGCATATAAACGATCATGACCTACCCAGTTATCACTAATTGCTTTTAACAATTCAGCTCCTGTGTATTTATGTTCATCGAATACCAATTGTTTGATTGTTGCTAATGAATCTGCACATGTTGCCATTCCACTTGCTTGTGGTCCAGTTCCATTATACTTAGCTCCACCTTCTGTAACATCTTTTCCTGTTTCAAAACAGTTTCCAAAGAATGCTGATACGTAAGGTAAAGGTTTTAATTTTCTATGCATATTATCAATAATATTTAAACTAGAAATCATTTGTGATGTCCAGAATTCAAATTGAGCATCTACACTTGCTAATACTTCTTCAAAACTTGTGTATGTTTCTAAGCTTCCTGTATCAGGACCTAATTGTTTTCCTTTGTTTGGACCATCTAAGATACGTCCTCCATTGAATACCATTTCCATCATTTTAGGAGTATTTACATAAGCAGCATCATGCCACCCATATTCTTTACCTGGTAAACTTGGTTCTACACAACCTACTACTGCATAACATCTAGCTTCTTCAAGTGTCATTCCTTTTGAAATCATCCCTTTAATTGTTGGTGTATCATTAAATAATTTAGGATGTCCATATCCACAACGAATACATTCTGCTGCTTTAATTTTCAATTCAATTGGAGTATCTTTATGCATACGTACACAAACCCATGGATTCATCATACGAGTATGTGCTGAAGCTTCTAACATAATCATTGTTAAATCATTTGTGATATCATCACCATTTTCATCAACTCCACCTAATGTTAAACTTTCTCCACCAAATCCACGTCCATTACGTACAGCTACTGTACCTTTGTCTTTTAATTTAGTCGCATTGTTCATTTTTACGTATTGTACTTCAATAATTTCTAATACTTTTTCTTTTGTGATTCTTCCTGCTTCAATATCTGCTTTGTAGTATGGGTATAACCATTGGTCCATACGTCCGAATGAAATTGAATGTCCATTACTTTCTGTTTGAATTAAGGCAGTGGCAACATTAAATAATTGCATTGCTTCCCAGAATGTTTTTGGTGCTGGACCAGCAACATTATGACAGTTTGCAGAAATTTGTAGTAATTCTGCTTTTCTAACTTCATCAGTTTCAGTTTCTGCGTTAGTAGCTGCTAATACTGAATATCTTTCTAAGTAAGCTTTTGCAGCTTCATGCATAATAATCATTGCTTCGAAGAATTCTTTTTTATCTCCATAATCAGCATCTCTTTTTGATAAACTAGCTAATGCTGTTTTTGCTTTTTCTAATAAACCATCAAATCCTAATTCCATCAACATTGGGTAGTCAGCAACTAAATGTCCTGCTCCTGCATAATGGTAAAGGTTTGTTTGGAAGATTTTTTCTCCCATTTGAGATCCTTTAATTTGGTCATATTCTAATCTAACATTTACGTGATCTTCAATTGATTTACCTTGCCAGTAACGACATAATTCAACGATTTCGGCTCTTTCTTCATCATTTCTAATGTAGAATTGATCATTTTCTCTCTCTTCAAATGGAGAGTTTAAAATTTCATCAATAATCCAGTTTGCTGAGAATTCAGGATAAATTGGAGATGCTTTCGCTGGTGCTGCAATTTCTCCACAAATTAAATCATCCTCATATACATATAATGTTGCTTTTTTTAAGATGTTTTCGAATGCGTGTGCCACTTTTAATTTTTGAGGTTTAGATTCATGTTCTTGGTATGCTTCTGTTACTAAACGTAATCTTTCTACATCTATTTCATATGGACGATCTAAGAATGCTTGTCTTAAACGGTTTACTCTTGGAAACGGTGACCAATCTTCATGATTGATTGTATAACCTATTCCATAACTGTGATCAAATGGTAATGTTCCACTTGCATTTGTGTGCTTTTGACTCATAATTTTGCTCCTTTTAGTTTATTGTTTTTCTTTGGTTCCTACTAAGCAATGAATTCCTCTACTGTTAAAATATTCCGCAAACTTAGCTATTTTCTTTTGGAATGAAACTCGTCTTACTTTTACATCTGACATGTTGTATTCCATCCCTAGTGATTGATACTTCTCTTCCCCTAGTCTCATAAAACTTAGTAATTGAAGGGTTCTTACTTTTCCATCTAGTTGATTTAAGATGAAGTCTGCAGTTGCTTCCATGTTTTCTTGACTATCATTTACGTTAGGAATGACTGGAATTCTTATGATTAATTCTTTGTCAGTCTTAGAAAATGAAATTAGATTTTCTAAGATTTTGGCATTTGAAACACCTGTATTTTCTTTGTGTATTTCAGGATCCATATGCTTGATATCTGAAATGAATAAATCGGTATATGGTAATACTTTTTCTATCTCACTCCAGTTGCCATGAAATGCACTTTCGAAACAGGTGTGAATTCCTTCTTCCTTGCAGACTTTAAATAATTCTCTAATAAAGTCGCTATGAAGTAGTGCTTCTCCACCAGATACACTTACACCACCACCAGAGCGTTCATAGTATCCTTTGTCTTTTCTAATAACTTCCATACATTCTTCGATACTCATCTCTTTTCCCCATTGCTTAATTGCTTCTGCGGGACAGGCATCTACACACGCATTACAATTAGTACATAGGTCATAATTAAACGATACTAATTTACCTCGATGAAATTGCAATGCATCTTTTTGTGGGCATACTTCTAAGCAAGCACCACACTTATTCTTTGAAATACATTTATTCTTATACACGCCTAACTGAATGTTGGCTTTTAAGCTTTCAGGATTTCCGCACCATTTACAGCGTAGTGGACAACCTTTAAAAAATAATTCTGTTCGTAATCCTGGTCCATCATGAATCGTGAACCGTTGAATATTAAATACAAGTCCTTTTTTTACCACTGTAGCCTCCTATGGCGCAGCAATATCTGCTACGCCTAAATTGTAACAAATAAAAAACATTACTATAATACGCATAACTACTACTTCTTATAGGGAACTTTCCCTATATTTGTGCAAGTTTTCACAATAAAATGGTAACCGCTTACATTATTTAACGAATAAATAGCCTGAACCGAGTGATTCAAGCTATTTATATTTTTTTAGTTTTTTTTTAAATTAGTACATACCTTATCCACAATATGCTGTGCACGACGGGGATCTACATCCAATCCTGTTGCATGAATACTTGAATAGGTTGGAATTCCAAATAGTTTCGTTAGTCGTTTAAGATATGCTTCATTCGTTTTGTCAGATTCTTGTAACTCATCTCCTGCTGTATATACATATACAAGTGATATTGCCTTACATAGCCCAACACTCCCATTCGCTGTATACGTAAAGGTAATACCAACAATAGATATCATCTCGATATAACAACTCACAATTGCTGGAAACATGAATTCCCAATACGGTGCAGCAAATATAATTTCATCAGCATTGGCAAACTCTTTTGCTAATGTTGCGTTTCTTTCAAGAAGTTGACCTGTCGTTTGATCAAACTGTGCATTCGTCACAAAGTGAATGTCTTCCTTTATTAAGTTTCGTTCAATTAAATGAATATCTTCCCTCTCTTTTAAGGTTTGTATATATGTATTCGCAATCTGTAATGTTCTTGAATGTGACTCTCTTACACACCCGTTAATAAATAGTACTGTTTTCATTATGTACCTCCATTCTATTTGTTTATTCTTCAATCGATACTCTAATGTAGTATGTGTCATATCGATCACTTCATTATTTTATGTAGTCTTTCTATAAAATATCTATATGGTTTAATATGATGTTCAGTGTTTTTCCAGTGCATTCTTCTCTGTATTATTTATGATGCCAAGGTCTTGTTGTATTGTCCCACCCTCTAGTTTTCCAATGCGTTACATCCACTTCATTCCAACCACTTTTTTTATTCAGCATTCTTGCGACTAAGAAAAACCCTTTTGTCTTTAAAGGTGGTCTCACCTTGTTGTTATTCTTTTTAATATTCTTGGCAAGTCCATCTGTTTTAAGATTAATATCCCCTCTTACTTTAGGAGAGACTTCATTCCAAGAGTTCGCACTCACTCTTACTCCATACGTATATATTTTTCCTACACCCCAAGCAAACATACTATGCTTCATATCTTTACAAGCCGATGTCATTCCACTACCTGCTGCACTAGATATACAGATTGCTTGTTTTTTAAACATACTACCATTAGGACGATGCACCATCCATCTAAAAGCTAAATGGTCTAACAATACTTTCATAGACCCAGTACAATGATAAACGTACACGGGTGTTGTAAAGATTAAAACATCAGCATTATCTATACTCTCGATGATTGGTTGTGTATATTGATAATGTGGGCATTTACTTTCATTTACCAAAAAACACTGATTGCATCCAAGGCAAAAGGCAGGCATATCTTTTGGTAAAAAATACTCTGTGATATCTTTCTCTAAAGCTAATTTATCTGCTAATATTCTTCCTATATGATACGTAGAACCTTTATGATTTTGCCCATTAATTATTGTTATTTTCAATTGTAATTCCTCCTTGTGGAATGATAATAAATTCTTTAACATATTAGCATTTCTTTGTGAAACTATTTGTTGAATTTAGGAGCATGGTGTCCATTGTAAATCCCTTTATTTATAAGTATATGTTTTTCATATACTATAAACAAGTCGATTTTATATAAAAAAATCCCACAATAAGAAAAATGAATTCCTTGTTGTGAGTATTCTTTATTTCTAACTCTATTGTATGTCATTACTATTAACTTTTATCTTTTCATATTAGCTAACGTGCATTTATTATGCATCATTTTTATGATACACAAACCAAACTGCATACATGAATTTTGCGTAACTAATCCCAATTCTTTAACATCCATTAACTTAATAACTAAGAACCTAATCTTCTACCTTAGATAAAGTCAATTTAGACACCTGTCTATTTAATTTTTTTATGATAATTCTTTATCTTCTACACTTACCCGTTTATAAAAATTATAAACTGTTAATTCTACATACACCGATGCAATAGTTATGCATATCAATAATGCAACCATTACCATAATTACTAATATCATTACCATATTCCCTGTGAATAGGAATTCCAAAATTAGTATTAAATAGAATGGAAGTAGCATCAACATATATATTCCGCTAAATGATAATTCTAATACATATAAGTCAAACTTACGACCAATCATTATCTTCTTACTCAGTTTCAGTGTTTCTAATGCTTTCATCTCAGGATTTTGTGCCAATATATATGGTAGCATTCTATATCTGTAAATCGCAATGAACCCTGGAATGTAAAACAATAAAGTCCATAAAATAATAAATACAAACATTACAAAATAATTAAAAATAACATTACCAATATTTTTAAATGGTTGCGTAATCTCAATTAATTCTTTAAATGAAGTCTTCTCCATTGGTGCTTTTATTAAAATACAAGTAAAAACGTGCTTGAATATAATTCCTGAAATCACTGCAATTGCAGTGATGAAAAGTTCATATACTACATACCCCTTTTCCAATGTTTCTTCTGTCATAAATAATCCTGTTAAAACAGCTGATATAATACTAACTACTATCATGAACGCGAAGAAAATGAAAAACAATGGCAATAAATTCTTACATGTGTGTTTTAACACCTCTCTTGATTCCCTTTTTAAATTCTTTCTAATCATATAAAACCCTCCTGGTAAGCCGACATTATAGCATAAAATATGAATTTGTATGGATTTTGTACGAATTAAAGGCACATTTAGTGTGAACATTTCATTTAATAGCTTATTAGTTACAAAATAAAGTATTCATTTTCTTACACCTTAAATCGGTTTTTGTATTAGAAATTGATTCAATTAGTATAACTATACTAATCGAATTTTTTTTGTTTATTTGACATGAACTTTATTTATCTAATCTAAGCGTTCACTGTTTTGATTCTCAACAGTATCCTACTAATTATGGTGACGGTTCATATATGTACACTGCCTTATAAATTTATACTGTTAAAGCACCCACATAAAGGGATGAATCAAAAAAACTATACGCTTTATTTATTTCCTTAGTGCTATTGCTGTTTCGCTACGAATCAGCTTATAACTTACAAACATACTCAAGCCCATGATTACAACGAAAGTAATCAGTATCGACAGCATCATTTGTATCGATGTAATATATAGAGGAAACTGAACTAAGGAAGCAATATAAATACTGATACCAAGCAATATGAAATTCACAATGCTTACAATTATAGATAGAAGGATATTTTCTACTAAAATTAGCGATGAAATTTGGCGTTTATTAAATCCAAGTGCGGATAACAATCCAATCTCTGGATAACGAGTATTTTGTAATTTAGACAACAGAATAGCACAAACGAAAATTCCTACCCCTAAAATCATCATTGAGATAATTAAAAATAATTTATTTAGTTGATCAAATGTAGTTTCAAAAGCAAATACTTCATCAGCAACATTCTTTGAATCAATCCCTTGCTTCTCCAACTCTTTACTAACCTTTACAACATCAGAAAATTCTTTGACATCGTAACTAATTGAATAATTGTTTTGTGGTGTTAACTCTTCGTATAGTTTACGTTCTATATCTGAACTTACAAGAAAATCATCATAGCCAGCATTATAGATACCACAAATTTCAAGTGTGTATTCTGTATCGTTGAACACAAGGTTTATTGTTTGATTCAGTAAACTATGAATGTCATCATCGAATTTTTTCGCAAGACTTGGCGTAATTGCAATTTCGTTCATGCCAACCCTTGGCATCACTCCATAAGATAACCCTTCTTTTGCTTTTGCCGTAGGAAACTTCTCAATATTCTTTACGCTTGTTCCATTCAGCGATAGACTAAGTGATTCTAGTGGATACTGATAGTATACATTTTCAATTCGTTCATCCTCAATTAAAACATCATATATGGTGCCATCATCCACTCCTTTAATGTATCCATTATTGAATGCTGTATTTTTTTCTTTGAAATCTACAATGGATTGAGCCATCACATTAGAAAATGATAAGGAAAACAAAAATGAAAGAACTCCTATAGAGAAGATAAAAGCAATCGCAATATATCGTTTCACATGTACTTTTATATTTTTGGTAGCACGCGCAAGCGGAGAAAACACTGCGTTCTCTCCGTTTCCCACATACAACTTTGTGTGTATCGTATTGGAGTGTATCTGTTCAACTACTATTTTTTTACCTTTTATACGAATGATTTCATCGTCAAAGTTAATGATTTTGTCATCATGCGTAATAACAACTACTAAACGCTCTTTCGCTATTTCAGTAAGTAACTTTATAATTTCCGTAGAATTCGTACGATCAAGTGCTCCGGTTGGTTCATCAGCAAAGAGTATTTTTGGTTCCATCATAAGAGCTCTCGCAATGGCAACCCGTTGTTTTTGACCACCGGATAAGTTTTCTACTTTTTGATTCATCTTTTCTTCAATTCCTAATCGTTGTAGCAATTTCGTTGCTTTTTTTGAATTTTCTTCATTTTTTTCTTCTGATATTGTACATGCAAGCATCACATTTTCAAGCACTGTATATCCTGTAAGTAAATTATAGTTTTGAAATACAAAGCCTATATTATCCTTACGGTATGCACATAGTGTATCGCTATCCATTTGATTGATTGGCACTCCTCCAACAAGGATTTCCCCTGTGTAATCACTATCAAATCCTGCTAGTATGTTGAATAACGTAGTTTTTCCTTCACCAGAAGCTCCTAATACATAGACCATTCCTCGTTCAGGAAACGTATACGATGTATTTTCTAAAATTATGGACTCATCATATTTTTTGGTAATATTTTGTATCTGAATCATATTATTTACTTCCTGATTTCAGTGCTGTAGAAGTCTTTGACAATTTACTTACTACTATTGTAACAATACACGAAAGTATTCCCATCATAACGATAATTCCTAACGCTAAGGCAAGTAGTTTCACATTTAATATATCCACATTCCAAAATGAAGTTGTTGCCAAATTACTCACTGGTGAAATTACTAAAAATACTAGGGCGCTAATAAAGCTCACTACGAAGAATTCCAAAGCGATTAAAAGTGATAATGATGTTGTTGCATATCCACTTATCTTATAAATTGCATATTCTTTTTTGCGAGTGAATGCGCTCATAATAGTAATTGCTAGTGTTATCAATATAGATAGTATAGCGATTAACTTAACGGCTACATCAGATTGCGTAGTTGTTTGATTTTCTATTCGCAGTGTATCTTCCACCAATTCAAATTGTCCTAATGGAACAATACCATCAGCGTTCAATTCATTTTTTATTTCTATCATATCTGCTGGTGTTTTAGCACGTATCGAAAAGCTACTATCACTATTTTCAATACCTCCCTGCGTACGTATAGCTTCTAAAGAATCTTTACTAAAAAAGAATGAGTCATCGACAGAAAATTCAAACATTTCTCCATTGGATTCATACTTGACTGTTGTATCTGCAACTCCAACAATATTAGCCGTTATTGAGATTGGCATTTCTACAGGTTCTCCACTACTCCAGTTATAAACGAATCCTTCAAATTCGATTGTTTTTCCAAGTGCTTCTTCTTCTGTAAGTCCCATCATCTTCACAAAACTTTGTGGGACAACTACTTCATTACCATTACCCATCGGCATCTCTCCACAAGTTAATTCATTTATTGAAGACATATTCCCACTTGATTGAATCGTATGTTGATTTCCATCTACTGTCACTTTAATACCAGTAAATGCTTGCAATGATACAATATGAGAAACTCGTTCATCATCCAAATAGGTGTCATATAATCCATTAATATCTTGAGTTACATCTGCGTTGGGTTCCTCATTTTGCGTATCGTCCGTTCCGCTTGCACTAACAAAACTACCTACAAGATTTATATCTAAAAGATTTTGACCATACGTATCAAATAAAGTATCAAATGCAGACTGGCTACTATTTGATATCGCACCACTACACATTACTAACAATAATAATGAAGATACTACGATCGATACTACCAATGTTGCAAATCGTGTACCTTTACTTTTTACATTCTGGATACCAAGTCTATAGGCGTGGGTTAGAGAAAGTGTATGATGTGATTTCATTTCCACTTTACTTATTTTATTTGGTAGTGGATCTGGGTTAGTAATCAGTTCCCCTTTATCTAGTTCATAGACATTTGCTGTTTTATTAATTAGTGAAGTATCATGCGTAACCACAATTACCGTTCTTTTTTTTGAAATGTTTCTCAAAAGATCCATTATTATTTTTGCAGACTCTTCATCTAATGCACTTGTTGGTTCATCACATATGATTACTTGAGGATCCTTGATTAGTTCACGGGCAATGGCTACTCGTTGCTTTTGTCCTCCCGATAATGTACTTACTTTTTGATCTGCAAGTTTTTCAATATTAAGGGCACACAATATTTTTCTAACTGCCTTTACATCTTTATTTTCTTTTAGATATCTAGGTAACATGATATTTTCAATGACACTCAATTCATCAATTAAGTTAAAATCCTGCCATACAAATCCAAATACATTATTATAAAAGTAACTTTTTTCTTTGTTTGTTAGTGCTTTAATGCTTTGTCCACAATACAGTACTTCTCCATCAAATGATTGTTCCATCCCACTAATGATTTTAAGCAGTGTTGTTTTTCCACTTCCTGAAGCTCCTACAATAAAGTTAAGTCCTTTTCCAATTTTCATTGATAATTCATGAAGTGCATATTCTTCTTCATATTTTTTAGATACATTTTTAATTTCAAACATAGTTTATCCTCACTTTTCATTTTAATTATACGTTGTGCTTCGAAAATTAATAAGAGGTTATAAAAAAACTCCTAGTTGTTCTTCGAATAAATTCTTTGAAGCAATAGGAGTATAACATAACTTATATAAATTCTGTGTTAAGAGTCAAAAGTGATTTCAAATATACTTCCTTTAGGCTCGTTATCTTTTATTTCTATACATGCCAAATGTCGATTCAATATCTTTTTACATATGGCTAGTCCTAGTCCATTTCCACCAATAGAGAGATTTCTTGATTTATCTGTTCGATAAAATGGTTGAAATACTAATTCTTTTTCTGAATCTGGAATTCCATCTCCTGTATCTATTAGTTGAACGATTGTTTGGTTTCCCTTTTGTGCTAGCTTCACAAGAACGCAAGAGTTATCAGAACTATACTTAATCGCATTCTCTAACAAATTAAAGAATACACGTTCTAACAGTCGATCTTCTCCATGAACTGATGCACAATTCCCTTCTATTCGTATACTCGTATTTCTAGTTTTTGATTGTTCTGAAAGTTCTTCAATTAAATCCGTTATCAATAAATGTAAATCTACTTTACTATTTTCTTTCAAAGGTAATTCTTTACTGAAACATAGTAAGTCATTAGTTAGGTTTGTAAGCCTATTTACTTGTATGTTTAATTCATCTGTCATCTTTGTCACTTCTTCTTGATTACAATGCGTACTCAACTTAAAAACATCAATCTTTGCCATCATAACAGCAAGTGGAGTACGTAATTCATGTGCTACATCTGCTGAAAATTGTTCTTGCAGTGTAAATGATTTTTGTAAATTATAAATCATTTCATTGAATGCTGTAGAGATATCATAAATTTCATCCTTTATGTTTGGCTCACTTATTTTTTCATCTAAATTGTTTATCGTTTTCTTCTTCATTTCCTCTGTTAGAGTATTTAGTGGTGTTAGTGCTTTCCCCACTACAAAATAGGTAGCAGCTGATCCAAACACAACTACAAAAATCATAGCTAGTATACTTTCGAATCTAAATACTTCATATTGTTGTGTCGATAGTTCTTGTGCTGGCTCTAACTCTGTCATCGTTATATTACTTTCCTGCGTTGGTATTAAGGGTATAGCAGTCGTAATTGCTTTATCTGCTGAATAGTTAGCTGCTAATGTTAATACCACACAGGCAATGCTTAACATAACACTAGACATCAATGTAAGTCTTACTCGTAGTTTCATTTTAGTATATACCCCTCTCCAATTTTTGTGGTAATGGGATCATAGCTAAGTGCCAACTTCAGTTTTTTTCTAAGTGCTGACATATGGACACGAATCGAATTACTAAATACATCAACATTCTCATCCCATACATGTTCCACTAATTCTTGTTGAGAAATTACTCTTTGTTTATTCAACAAGAAATACTCCAGTAGTGAAAGTTCCTTTGTTGTAAAAGGAATTTCTTTGTCATCCATATAGACTACCCGCTTCATCGTATCAAACGTTAATTTACCAACAGTTAAATTACTCGACTTCTGTATGAATTCACGATGAAGAAGTAACCTTATTCTAGCCTCTAATTCATCAAAATGAAACGGTTTCACAAGATAGTCGCTTGCACCTAAATTAAATCCACGTAGTTTACTTTCAATCTCCCCATTGGCAGATAGTATTAGTATTTTAGTAGCGATATTTTCATCCGCCATTATTTGCAAAATTTCAAACCCATCTTTTTTAGGCAAATTCAAATCTAAGACAGTCAAATCATAGCTACCAGCTACTAGCTTATCAATAGCTTCTTCACCATCACTTGCTGTATCTACTGATAAGCCTTTTAAGCGTAACCCTTTAGCAACATCTTCTCTTAATTCAGTTTCATCTTCCACTATTAAAATTCGCATATATCCCTCCACTATTTAACTTACTATATATCCTTTTTGATACATCACTTTTAATCTATTAAGGTAATAGTAATCAATACATTTATTTTTATTCGCTTATGTTACTTTACTATGTATCCTTTTCGATGTCTCAAACAATTGATTATCTAAGTAGTAAGTATCATAGAACCTGTATAAATTAGTATACCATTAAAGTAGTCATTTTTATAATACTACTATTTTAGTTTCTATTTCCATACATCCACACTGGTATTAAAATACTTTATCTTCTACCCATATAGTTAATCATGTAAGTAAACACAAACAACTACAATACCCACATTAATGCTAACCACCATCATGAATATAGAGTAGATAAATAATAACACTAATGTATTTAATTCTATAAGTCCCATCAAAAAATTTCATTGTTGCATAAAAAAAGGTATGAACTTACTTAATTCACACCTACTCCAACGATAATTATTATTTAGATGATTCGTATTCATCCGTTAACATAGACATTAAAATTATATCACTGTAATTCCCTTCATGAATCATTGCATTTCTTAATCTTCCTTCTCTTTGAAATCCTACCTTTGAAATGAACCCCAAAAGTTGGACAACCAATTTAGGAGGTTCATTTTTTTATG